>JBBRMH010000086.1:0-16690 GCA_038230935.1 Burkholderiales bacterium
GATTGGATTAATTCCCTGAATGACCGAGCGGGTCGTGCACGAATTCAAGTTCGCGTCGATAGACTCATTCACGGAAATCCGGGACAGCATAGGGCTCTGACTGACGGTATTTGTGAGTTGAAGATCAACTTCGGACCAGGATACCGGGTCTATTACACGCAGCGAGCTGGCGTTGTCGTTGTCTTGCTTGCTGGCGGTGACAAATCATCTCAGCAGAAGGACATTAAGACCGCGATTTCGTTGGCAAAGGGACTCTAGGAGCATTTTTATGTCAAAAGCAATTTCTAAAGTAAAAGCGTCAACCACCAAAGTGACCAACACAGTTGCGTATGACGTATCTGAACAACTAAGAACGCCAGAGGAGATGGCTGCGTATCTGGACGCATGGCTGGAAGAAGCACCGGATGACGCAAGCGGAATTGCCCGTGCATTAGGCGACATTGCGCGTGCCAAGGGAATGACGCAAGTGGCGCGCGACGCCGGGTTGAGTCGGGAAAGTTTGTACAAAGCCCTGGGTGAAAATGGAAATCCAACTTTCGCAACCGTTTTGAAGGTGGCGAGGGCATTGGGCGTTAGGTTTCATGCACAGGTTGCCTAGATTGCTGTCGAACAGATCATTCCACACTGACGCCTGCGGCGCTGTTGAATTTTGACGTAACAACGCATTTGGAGCGAGGTGACTGATCCCTGTCAGTCCGAAGCGAATCGCCAACCGCAAATCGCTGTTCAACCGTCTTTGCCGTCCTCTTCAGTGGCAGGCCAGTCGCGGATATACGCCTTGAGCATCCTGTTTTCAAAGTTCTGGCTGTCCACCACGGTTTTGGCGACGTCGTAAAAGCTGATCACACCCATCAGCATTTTCTGGTTCATGACCGGCATGTAGCGCGCGTGGCGCTCCAGCATCATGCGGCGCACTTCATCGAGTTCGGTCTCGGAAGTGCAGGTCAGCGGATGGTCGTCCATGGCCCGGCGTACCAGCGATTTGCCGATCTCGCCACCGTTGCTGACGATGCAGAGAATGACCTCCCGAAACGTCAGCATGCCCACCAGATCGCCGTGTTCCATCACGACCAGTGAGCCAATGTCTTTTTCCGCCATGATTTCGGTGGCCTTTGACAACGGCTCATCGGGCTGAACGGTGTAAAGCGTGTTGCCTTTGACACGCAGTATGTCTGAAACTTTCATGGCAATCTCCTGGATGTTACGTCTGGGCAGTACGGGCAGCTTTTCAGCGCCGCAGGCTTGAAAAAAGCATTCGTGTCAATATAGCCCACAATAAGCCAGCAGGCATAAAAACCTTCTGCCAATTTCACTGATTTTGTATTTTGCTTTTGGAGACCAACCCATGCCCGGCTACGCTGACCCTGGTTTTGACACGCTGGCGCTGCACGCAGGCAGCAGCCCCGACCCCATCACCGGCGCACGCGCGGTGCCGATCCACCTGACGACCTCTTTTGTCTTTGAATCCAGCGACCACGCCGCTTCGTTGTTCAATCTGGAGCGCGCAGGCCATGTCTATTCACGCATCAGCAACCCGACCAACGCGGTACTGGAGCAACGCGTGGCAGCGCTTGAAGGTGGCATCGGTGCGATAGCGACTGCCAGCGGGCAGGCGGCGCTGCACCTGAGCATTGCCACGCTGATGGGCGCGGGCTCGCACATCGTGGCATCGACGGCCCTGTACGGCGGCTCGCAAAACCTGCTGCACTACACGATGCGGCGTTTTGGCATTGAGACCACTTTTGTCAAACCCGGTGATATGACGGGCTGGCGCGCTGCGGTGCGCCCCAACACCAAGCTGTTTTTTGGCGAAACCGTGGGCAACCCCGGCCTGGACGTGCTGGACATTGAAGCTGTCTCAGGCATTGCCCATTCTGCCGGTGTGCCGCTGCTGGTGGACTCCACGCTGACCTCGCCCTGGCTCATCAAGCCGTTCGAGCATGGGGCCGATCTGGTCTATCACTCGGCCACCAAGTTTTTAAGCGGTCACGGCACGGTGATTGGCGGCATTGTGGTCGATGGTGGCTCGTTTGATTGGGAGAAGTCAGGTAAATTTGCCGAGCTGACCGAAGCTTATGATGGCTTTCACAACATGGTGTTCAGCGAAGAAAGCACAGTCGGTGCGTTTTTGCTGCGCGCCCGGCGTGAAGGCCTGCGCGACTTTGGTGCCTGCATGAGCCCGCACACCGCCTGGCTGATTTTGCAGGGCATTGAAACCCTGGGCCTGCGCATGGCCCGGCATATGAGCAACACCGAAAAAGTCGTGGCATTTTTGGCCAGCCACCCATTTGTGTCACGCGTCGGTCACCCTATGCTTGAGTCCCACAGCAGCCACGCGCTGGCCAAAAAACTGCTGCCGCGTGGCGCAGGCTCGGTGTTCAGTTTTGACCTGAAGGGCTCACGCGAGCAGGGCAAGGCTTTTGTTGAAAGCCTGAAGGTTTTCAGCCACCTGGCCAATGTGGGCGACTGCCGCAGCCTGGTGATTCACCCGGCCAGCACCACGCACTTTCGCATGAGCGATGACGCGCTGGCCGGTGCGGGCATCACGCAGGGCACCATCCGGCTGTCGATTGGCCTGGAAGAGGCGGATGATCTGATTGATGACCTCAAGCGGGCTTTGAAAGTGGCAGAAAAAACCGCAGCGAAAGCAGGGGTCTGAGTATGTATCTCACTGTCAACCAGCAAAAAACCTACTGCTACACAGCCGGCAAGCTGTTCGATGCCAGCAAACCGACCGTGGTGTTTATCCACGGCGTACTGAACGACCACAGCGTGTGGATTCTGCAAAGCCGCTACCTGGCCAACCACGGCTGGAACGTGCTGGCGGTGGACCTGCCCGGGCACTGCAAAAGCGAAGGCGAAGCGCCCGCCACCGTTGAAGCGGCTGCGGGTTTTATCGCGCAATTGCTGGATGCAGCAGGTGTGCAACGCGCCGCGCTGATTGGCCACAGCTGGGGCGCATTGATTGCGCTGGAGGCCGCGTCCCGGCTGGGCAACCGCATCTCGCATCTGGTCATGGTGGGTACCGCCTTCCCGATGAAGGTGTCGCAGGGCCTGCTTGACGCGTCTTTGAGCGACCCGATGGCAGCCTTGAGAATGATCAACGTGTTCTCGCGCAGCACTTTGAGCGCCCCGCCCTCGGCGCTCGGGCCTGGCACCTGGGTGTATGGTGCCAGCATGGCCCTGGGCCGACGCGTGCTGGCCAGTAACCAGTGCGTGAATGTGTTTCACCTTGGTTTCAAGGCCTGCAACGACTATGCAAATGGCGACAACGCCATCGCGCAAATCACCTGCCCGGTGCTGTTTTTGCTCGGTGAGCAAGACCAGATGACAGCTGTTAAATCCGCGCAGTTGTTGATTGACACCGCCCGGGCGAGCAGTAAAGACGTGACCGTTGTGCAATTGCCAGTCGGCCACCACCAGATGCTGGAGGCACCCGAGGCCAGTCTGTTTGCGATCCGGGATTTTTTGCAGCCCTAAGGCTATGCCGAAACTGGTTTGCTATCAAATAAAGAGCTACTGGCCTTTGTGAAATATGCCCTGGAAGGCTTTTTGGCTGTTAGAGCGTAATTACCCAGCCCAGGAGAAGAGAGGTTCCTTACCGCAGAGGCGCAGAGAACGCAGAGGGCCGCAGAGTTAAGTCTGGTATTGCACGCAAGCAGCCGCTTCAAAGCACCTGCCGCAAACTGAGCGCGTCCCAGTTGGCGTGTGTCCACAGTGGCAGAGTCGATTCGGTTTTATCGAGCAGCAACAGCTGAATCAAGGGCTCCAGCGGCGTCTGGTCCGGGTCAGCCAGCAGGATGTAGCGCGATTCCATGTCACTTTCGTCAACCAGTTGTCCAAGCCACTGCAGGGTTGTCAGTGCCTGAAGTGCAGGCTCCAGCTGCAGCACGTCAACCTGCAGCATGTTCGCCAGTGCCGATGCGCTGTAACCACGGCGGGCACTTGAGCGCTGATGGTAGAGCTGTTGCAGCATTTCGATGGCCAGCTGAAACTGCCAGCCGTGCCCACCGCCACGCCGCGCCACACCGGCCAGCAAGCTTGGCAGATAAGCGGCGATGACCGCGCCCAGCAGCACAATAATCCAGGCCACATAAATCCAGACCAGCAAGATCGGCAAGGTCGCAAAAGCCCCGTAAATCATCGAATAGGTGGGCACGTTGCTCAGGTAAATGCTCAGCACTTTTTTGGCCACCTCAATGCCAGCTGCTGCAAATATCCCTCCAGCCCAGGCATGCGCCCATTTCACATAGGTGTTGGGCACGTAGTAATACAACGCTGCCAGGCCACCTGCGACCAGCAAGAACTGAAACACATCCAGCAGAAAACGCAGGCTGACGGGCATGCTGCCCACCAGACCGCTGGAGGCCGATACCACGTACGATGACACCGCCAGACTGGCCCCCAGCACCAGCGGCCCCAGCGTGATGGCGGCCCAGTAAATCAGCACCCGCTGCGTTAGAGGCCGTGGTGCCTTGACGCGCCAGATGTTGTTGAGCGTGCGGTCAATCGTCAAAATCAGTGCAATCGCGGTGACCAGCAGCACGGCCAGACCCGCCACACCCAGCTTGTTGGCCTGGCTGCTGAACTGGGTCAGATACCCCAGCACCTGCCGGGCGATATTGTCGGGAATCAGGCTATTGACCAGCCAGCCCTGCAGCGCGCCCTGCAGCTTGGAGAACATCGGAAAGGCCGTAAAAATGGCCAGTGCAACTGTAAAAAAAGGCACCAGCGCAATCGAGGTGGTAAAAGTCAGGCTGCTGGCCGTCAGCCCCATCTGGTCTTCACGAAAGCGCCCGCGCAAGGTCAGCAACGTGTCGCGCCACGGGAAATGGGCCAGATTCCCCAATAAAGCCCGCAGGGTTGGCTGAAATGTCATCCCCGGTATCATGCCTCAGACCAAACTGACTCTGACATGAACAAAGCAAACCAAATTGAATCGATCCGCTGGGTCGCCCTGGGCAGTACGGTGGGGCTGATTGTGCTGGGCGTGGCCTGGGAAATGTGGCTTGCACCGATTCGCCCCGGTGGCTCGCTGTTGGCACTCAAGGTGCTGCCTTTGTGCCTGCCACTGGCAGGCATTTTGAAAAACCGCATGTACACCTACCGCTGGATGAGCCTGCTGGTATGGCTGTACTTTACCGAGGGCGCGGTACGCGCCTGGAGCGACAATCCACCCGGCAATTACCTCGCCATGATAGAAATTGTGCTGTGCCTGATCTTGTTTACAGCCTGTGCGCTGCATGTCAAGCTCCGGTTCAAAGGCATTCCAAAGCTGCCTAAAGGAAGTTATTAAGCAGTTATTAAGCAGCTATCAGGCCGCTATCAGGCAGTTTCAGGCAGTTTCAGGCAGTTATCAGGCAGCTATTAACCATGCAGTACGACTTGATTGACAAACTAAAAGCCATTGTTGGCGACACCCAGGTTCTCGTGGATGGTGACTTGTCAGCTTATGAAGTTGATTGGCGCAAGCGCGCTCATGGCAAAGCGCTGGCGGTGGTCCGGCCAGCCAGCACATCCGAAGTGGCAGCGGTTGTCAAAGCCTGTGCGGCCAGTGGCACCAGCATTGTTACCCAGGGCGGCAACACCGGGCTGGTGAGCGGCTCAACGCCGGATGCCTCTGGCCAGCAGGTGGTGCTGAGCCTCAAGCGCATGCAGGCCGTGCGCGGTATGGACACCGCCAACCTGACCATGACGGCAGAGGCCGGCTGCATTTTGCAAACGCTGCAGGAAACCGCTGAAAAAGCCGGTTTTCTATTACCCCTGAGCCTGGCCGCCGAGGGCAGCTGCACGATAGGCGGCAATCTGGCGACCAATGCGGGTGGCACTCAGGTGGTGCGTTATGGCAATGCGCGTGACCTGTGCCTGGGTCTGGAAGTGGTCACCGCGCAAGGCGACATCTGGCACGGCCTGAGCGGCCTGCGCAAAGACAACACTGGCTATGACTTGCGCGATTTGTTCATTGGCAGTGAAGGAACGTTAGGCATCATCACCGCTGCCACCCTGAAGCTCTACCCGATGCCTGCCGCGCAGCTCACCGCATGGGCTGCAGTGCCTTCCATGATGCATGCCGTGGCTTTGCTGGGCCTGGCCCATCAACACCTGGGTGCGGGGCTGACAGGGTTTGAAGTCATGGGCCAGTTTGCGCTGGGCCTGGTGGCTAAACATTTCACGCAGCAACGTGTGCCGCTGTGGCAAAACACTCCTTTTTGCGTTTTGCTTGAAAACTCGGACCACGAATCCGAAAGCCATGCGCGCGCCCAGTTTGAAAGCCTGCTTGAGATGGCGCTTGAACAAGGCTGTGTCACAGACGCCGTGGTGGCTGAAAATCTGGCCCAGGCACACCAGCTCTGGCACATTCGCGAGAGCATTCCGCTGGCGCAGGCTGAAGAAGGCCTGAACATCAAGCACGACATCTCGATTGCGGTCTCACGCATTCCTGAATTTGTAGCTGTTACCGATGCGCTGCTTGAAAAAGCCCTTCCAGGCGTGCGTCTCGTCAATTTCGGCCACTTGGGCGATGGCAACCTGCACTACAACGTACAAGCACCTGCAGGCGCAGATGCCAAGGCTTTTTTACGTGACCATGAAGACGCGGTCAATACCATCGTCTATGACTCGGTGGCCCGTTTTGACGGCTCGATTTCAGCCGAGCACGGTGTCGGCAGCCTCAAGCTGGACAAGCTGGAGCAGCACAAATCGCCAGTGGCCCTGGGCATGATGCGCGCCATCAAACAGGCGCTTGACCCGCACAACATCATGAATCCAGGGCGGGTGCTGCGGGCATAATGGAAGGTTTTTTAGCTGTTTTTGCGTCTTTTGCTTGACTGCCTGATTAGCTGATGCATTTTTACCTGCCTGCCCGTGCCCCCATGACGCATCCCATCCGCTCCCAATACGAAGACTTCATGCGCCATGTGGACACCCACGGCGTCTTCAAGGCTGACCGCACCGGCACCGGCACCAAAAGTGTGTTTGGCTACCAGATGCGGTTTGACTTGAATGAAGGCTTTCCGCTGGTCACCACCAAAAAAGTCCACCTCAAGTCCATCGTGCATGAACTGCTTTGGTTTTTGCAAGGCTCAAGCGATAACCACTGGCTGAAAGAGCGTGGCGTGACGATCTGGGACGAGTGGGCGCGTGAGGACGGTGACCTCGGCCCGGTTTATGGTGTGCAGTGGCGCAGCTGGCCAACGCCTGACGGCGGGCACATTGACCAGATCAGTGAGGTGATCAAAACGCTCAAAACCAACCCCGATTCACGCCGCATCATTGTGAGTGCCTGGAACGTGGCCGATCTGGACAAAATGGCGCTGATGCCCTGCCACGCGCTCTTCCAGTTTTACGTGGCACCTCCCGTCACCCTTGGTGGAAGAGGCAAACTCAGCTGCCAGCTGTACCAGCGCAGTGCTGATATCTTTCTGGGTGTGCCTTTCAACATTGCCAGCTACGCATTGCTCACGCACATGGTCGCGCAGCAGTGCTCCCTGGATGTGGGCGACTTTGTCTGGACTGGCGGCGATTGCCATATTTACAGCAACCACCAGGAGCAGGTGGCCTTGCAACTGAGCCGCGACCCGATGCCCTACCCCACACTTCACATCAAACGACAACCAGCGACCCTATTTGACTACCAGTTCGAGGATTTCGAGTTTTTGAACTATCAGCACCACGCGCCCATCAAGGCACCTGTTGCGGTTTAAGGCGGTCTGATCTGTATGAAACTCAGCATGATTTATGCCCGCGCCAGCAATGGCGTGATTGGCCACCACAACCAGCTGCCCTGGCATTTGCCTGAAGACCTGGCCCACTTCAAGCGCCTGACCAGTGGCTGGCCCGTCATCATGGGACGCAAGACCTGGGACTCACTGCCGCCGCGTTTTCGGCCCCTGCCCGGCCGTACCAACATTGTGGTCACGCGGCAGTCTGGCTGGCAGGCGCCAGGCGCTCTTGTAGTGAACTCTCTGGAAGACGCCATCACGCAGTGTGGCGAAGTTGCACAGGCCTGGGTGATTGGTGGTGCCCAAATCTACGCTGCCGCCGAGCCGCTGGCCAGCCGCATTGAAGTCACAGAAATAGCACAAAATTTCGACGGTGATGCATTTGCACCGCAACTCGGCTCCCAGTGGGTCGAGGCAGCTCGCGAGAATCATGTATCGTCCAGCGGGCTGAATTTCAGTTTTATAACCTACGACAAACACGCAGGAGATTGATATGTCAGGAGATGGATTTCACGTACACGGGCCACACGACCATGAGCTGGAGCATGCCGCGCAAGGCGGCCATGACAGCCATGAAAAAGGCGGCGGCATGATTGCCCAGATCGCGGTCGTCACAGCCATCATCGCCACGATAGGCGCGATTTTTTCGTACATGGGCGGGGCCACGCAAGCCAACGCAGGTCTGTACAAAAACAATGCCGCCATTAAAAAAACAGAGGCTTCCAACCAATGGAATTTCTTCCAGGCCAAAAGCACCAAGCAGTCGCTGGCTGAAGTCTCGCGAGACTTGTCGCCTGAGGCCACCCGGGACAAGTACCAGGCCAAAATTGACCGCTACGAAAAAGAAAAAAACGAGATCAAACTGGTTGCCGAGAAGCTGGAAAAAGAGTCCGCCGTCTGGGACAAATCATCCGACGATCAAATGCATCAGCATCACCGCTGGGCACAGGCCACAACCGTGCTGCAGGTGTCGATTGCGCTGGCGGCCATTGCACTGTTGACGCGCAAAAAATGGCTGGAGTACGGCATGTTTGTGCTGGCAGGCATAGGCGTGGTCATCGGCGCCCTGGCTGCGCTACATATTTAATAGCGCCTGGTCCACGTCTTTAATGCCATAGAGCTCTTTTTAGCACTTGAAAACCATGAAAATAGCGACCTGGAACGTGAACTCCCTGACCATCCGCCTGCCGCAGGTGCTGGACTGGTTAAGCGCCAATCCGGTCGATGCCCTGTGCCTGCAGGAGCTCAAACTCACGGACGAAAAATACCCCTTTGATGCGCTTGAGGCCGCGGGCTACCACAGCGCGGTGTTCGGTCAAAAGACCTACAACGGTGTCGCCATTGTGAGCCGCCACGAACTGGGCCAGCCCCGGGATGTGGTGAAAAACATCACCGGCTTTGCAGACGAGCAGTCACGGGTGATCGCCGTGACGCTGGACGCACCGCAAGGAGAGGTTCGCGTGATCAACGGTTATTTCGTTAACGGACAAGCCCCGGGCAGTGACAAGTTTGCCTACAAGATGAAGTGGCTCGACGGCCTGCAGGCCATGGTGAAAAGCGAGCTGGCCGCACACCCCCGACTGGCGCTGCTGGGTGACTTCAACATCACTTTTGATGATCTTGACACCTACGACCCCGAAGGTCTGCGCGAGACCATTCACCATACCACCGAGGAGCGCCAGCACTTCACGGCGCTGCTGGCGCTGGGTTTGAGTGATGCTTTCCGCCTGTTTGAGCAGCCCGAGAAAAGCTACTCCTGGTGGGACTACCGCGAGTTTGCCTTCCGGCGCAACCGCGGCATGCGCATTGACCATATTCTGGTCAGCCAAGCCCTCAAAGCGCAGGTGACAAGCTGCGTGATTGACAAACTGCCGCGTAAAAACGAGCGGCCCAGCGACCATACGCCGGTGGTGGTGACTTTCGGTTGACGCTTGGCTAACGGGCACGCGGCGGCGCGTGTTTTCGGCCCGCTACCTGGGCGACGATACGCGCCACCGTTTGCGGGCCTGGCGGGCTGGCTGGCGGATGGCGCGGTCATGGATGACGCTTTGTTTCCGCTGGCTGCTACTGAATAAATAGCTGCTCAGGCAGGAAATATGCGGACGACAGGCCAATTTGATGCATAAATGGTAATTACTCAGGTGCCAGGGCATGAGTGACCAGCGCAAAGAACGCGACGGTGAAAGTGTGCGTAAAGGCAGCGCAGCATTGGCGTGATGCGCGCAATGACGATGGACAATCGAGTTCTTATGAATCAACCCATTTCCCACGCCGAACTGATTGCCACCTACCAGAGAGCACAGGCAGATGCTGCCCATAAGGCAACATTGATCAAAGCCGCTGCAAAAAAAGGCCCCCTGGCCATTCAGGCGGCTGTCGAAACTGCTGCGAAGGCTGTAAGACGCAGGGATTCGTATGCGAAGAAGCTCAGTGATATGGGCGTAGTTGTCATCGATTGAACGGTGGCTCAGGAACTGCCGGGCCACCTGCTGCCCGATCGCGACGTTGCTGCTTTTCTATCAAAACTGACGCCGTAGATTGATTTTTTAGTGCGTCTTTAGTGCATCTTCAGTGCACGTTCAGTGAATTAGCGCCTGAACCCACCGCCAGAATTACCTCTGCCGCCACCGCCACCACCGAAGTTTCCACCACCACCGCCGCCACTGCTGCGATTACCGCCACGGCCACCACCGCCGCTGCCTCGGGTAGGCAAGCCGGACGATGGAAAGCCTGCAGACACATGGCTGGTAGGCTGGCGTTCGTCAAAGTCATTGCGCTGGTCTGAGCGGGTGTCAACGCGCGGGCCGCGTGGGTCCTGGCGCTGCTGCTCGCCGTACTCTCGCGGTGGTTGCGCATCGCGCTGGCGGGGTGTATGGGCCGGGCGCGGCTGGCCTGAAGGCTGTCCGTAACCAGAACTCTGACGTGGCTGACCTGGATTCGGGGTGCGGGGGCCTCTGCCAAATCCGCCGCCACCGCCATTACCACCGCCATTGCTTGCACCGCTGCCGCCACCGGCAGGCGGGCGACCACGGCCACCACCATTGCCGCCATTGCCACCGTTACCGCCATTCGCGCCTCGGGATGGCTGACCCACCTTGTTGTCACGGATGCGCGTCATCATCTCGCTGCGTGCGGCTTTTGCTGCGGCCTGCATCACGTCCCGGCTTGGCGGCTTGCCCAGGCCACCCCAGATGGTCTGGCGGCCCATGGCCAGAGGCTCTGCGCGCTCGTCAGGGTCGGCTTCAAAGCCTGCTACCCGCACCACTTCAATGTTCTGCTTGGTAAAACGCTCGATGTCCTGCATGAAACCTTCTTCATCCAGGCACACCAGGCTGACCGCTTCACCGCTGTTGCCAGCGCGGCCTGTGCGGCCAATGCGGTGAACGTAGTCTTCGCTGACGTTTGGTATTTCATAGTTCACCACGTGCGGCAACTCGTCAATGTCAATGCCGCGCGCGGCAATGTCGGTGGCAACCAGAGCGCGAATTGTGCCGTCTTTAAAGCCCTGCAGTGCCTGCGTACGGGCGGTCTGGCTCTTGTTGCCGTGCAGTGCCAGCGCTTCAATACCATTTTTGGTCAGGTGCTCGGCAACGTTGTTGGCACCAAACTTGGTACGCGTGAAAACCAGCACCTGGCTCCAGTTGTGCTCGTTGATGATGTGCGTGAGCAGGGCTTTCTTTTTGCCGCGACCGACCGGGTGAATGGTCTGTGTGATGCGCTGCACCGTGGTGTTGCGCGGCGTGACCTGAATGTGCAGCGGGTCGCGCAGCAAGCCGTTGGCCAAGTCGCGAATCTCGTCACTGAACGTGGCACTGAACAGCAGCACCTGTTTTTGCGTGGGCACAAGTGCCAGCACTTTTTTGATGTCGTGGATAAAACCCATGTCCAGCATGCGGTCGGCTTCGTCCAGTACCAGGATTTGTACCTGGCTCAGGTCCAGCGTGCCCTGGCCGGCGTGGTCGAGCAGGCGACCCGGCGTGGCCACGAGGATGTCCACACCACGGCGCAGTTTTTCAATTTGCGCGCCCATGCCAACACCACCAAACATCACCATGGAGGTCAGGTCCAGGTATTTGCCGTAAGTGCGAACGCTTTCTTCAACCTGTGCGGCGAGTTCGCGGGTGGGCGTCATGATCAGCGCACGCACGGCGTTGACACCACGCCGATTGGTCAGGCGGGGTTCGGTGGACAGGCGTTGCAGCAGAGGCAGCGTGAAAGCTGCTGTTTTGCCGGTGCCGGTTTGCGCGCCGCCCAGCAGGTCGCCGCCTGCAAGCACAGCGGGAATGGCTTGCGCCTGAATGGGTGTGGGTGTGTCGTAGCCGTGCTCAAGCACAGCTTTCAGCAAGGCCGGAGCCAGATTCAATTCTTCAAAGGTCATGATTTTGCGCCACGTGGACGCTTTTGATCGGCCTGTTGGGTGCTATTGTTCAAGAGCAACCCGCCAGTCATAGGCAGATGGGGTCAGGAAGTCGGGCTAGAAACACCGCGTTGTCACTTCAGAAGTAGACCCGGGATGTGCCCAAATGTCGCGGGCAACTGGAGCCAGCAACCGCATGATTGTCTCACGGAACGATAATAGGCAGTTGGCGGCAGAAATTGACAGCCCGTGCCTGTCTGGACCTCCTGGATTCAGACAGGCGACAGCCGGGTATTGCGCCATGCCGTTCGTCTCCTGTTTTCCATTTTGTAAAGAAACAATCCTGATGGCTCAGTACGTATTCACCATGAACAAGGTTGGCAAAATTGTGCCGCCCAAACGTCATATTCTCAAAGACGTGTCGCTCAGTTTTTTCCCGGGTGCCAAAATTGGCATGCTGGGCGTTAATGGCTCCGGCAAGTCCACGCTGCTCAAGATCATGGCCGGTCTTGACAAGGAAATCGAAGGCGAAGCCACCCCGATGCCAGGCCTGAACATCGGCTACCTGCCGCAAGAACCCAAGCTCAACGACGATCACACCGTGCGTGAAAGCGTTGAAGACGGCATGGGTGCGGTGTTTGCCGCCAAGGGTTTGCTGGACGCCGTCTATGCCGCCTACGGCGAGGAAGACGCTGATTTTGACGCGCTGGCGGCTGAACAGGCCCGCCTTGAGGCCATCATCGCAACCGGTGGTACCGATTCCGAGCATCAGCTGGAAATCGCCGCCGATGCGCTGCGCCTGCCGCCGTGGGATGCCAAGATTGGCGTGCTGTCAGGTGGTGAAAAACGCCGCGTCGCGCTGTGCCGCATGCTGCTGTCCAAGCCTGACATGCTGCTGCTCGACGAGCCCACCAACCACCTGGACGCTGAATCGGTGGACTGGCTGGAGCAATTCCTGCAGCGCTTTTCAGGCACCGTGGTCGCTATCACCCACGACCGCTACTTTCTGGACAATGCCGCCGAATGGATTCTGGAGCTCGACCGCGGCCACGGCATTCCATGGAAGGGCAACTACAGCAGCTGGCTGGAGCAAAAAGGCGAGCGCCTGGCCACCGAGCAAAAAGGCGAAGAGGCGCGTGCCAAGGCGCTGAAGAAAGAACTCGAATGGTCACGCCAGAACCCGAAGGCGCGCCAGGCCAAGAGCAAGTCACGGCTGGCACGCTTTGAGGAACTGAGTGATTTTGAGTACCAGAAGCGTGTGGAAACCAACGAGATTTTCATCCCGGTGGCCGAGCGTCTGGGCCATCAGGTGATCGAGTTCCATAACGTCACCAAGTCATTCGGCGACCGCGTGCTGATTGACAATCTGAGCTTTACGGTGCCGGCAGGTGCCATCGTCGGCATCATCGGCCCCAACGGTGCGGGTAAATCGACGTTGTTCAAACTGATTGCAGGCAAAGAGCTGCCCGACAGCGGCGAAGTCATCAAGGGCGCGACCGTGCGTATGGCTTTTGTGGACCAGAACCGGGACGATCTGGCCAATGAAAAAACCGTGTGGGAAGACATCTCCGGCGGCCTGGACATTTTGAACGTCGGCAAGTTCCAGATGCCCAGCCGGGCTTACGCCGGGCGCTTTAACTTCAACGGCGGCGACCAGCAAAAGCGGGTGGGTACGCTATCCGGTGGTGAACGTGGACGCCTGCATCTGGCCAAAACCCTGATTGCTGGCGGCAATGTGCTGATGCTCGATGAGCCCTCCAACGACCTGGATGTTGAAACTTTGCGCGCGCTTGAAGACGCGCTGCTTGAGTTCGCGGGTTCCGTGATGGTGATCAGCCATGACCGCTGGTTTCTGGACCGCATCGCCACGCACATTCTGGCCGCCGAGGGGGATAGCCAGTGGACATTCTTTGACGGCAATTACCAGGAATATGAAGCGGATAAAAAGAAGCGTCTGGGTGAAGAAGGTGCGAAACCAAAACGCATGCGTTACAAGGCACTGAAGTAAAAAGTGGGGTCATTCAACGCAGAGGCGCAGAGGCCGCAGAGGCTCGCAGAGAAAGATAAACCATGATTTTCCTCTGTATTGGTTGCTCTGCGTTCTCTGCGCCTCTGCGGTAAATTGACTTTCACCCCCCACCATGACCGACGAACAAGTGCTGACGCAAACAAAAAACTGGCTCGAAAAAGCCGTTATTGGCCTGAACCTGTGCCCATTTGCCAAAGCGGTTTACGTCAAAAACCAGGTGCGACTGGTCGTCAGCCATGCGCGGCATGCCGATGACCTGCTGGAGGAGCTGGACCGTGAGCTGGACTTGCTGGTTGCCACGCCGGCTGAAGAAATCGACACCACGCTGCTGATCCACCCCACGCTGTTTGAAGACTTTCTGGACTTCAATGATTTTCTGGAGGTCGCTGAAGACGTGGTTGATGAGCACGGCCTCGAAGGCGTGGTGCAGCTTGCCAGCTTTCATCCGCAGTTTCAGTTTGAAGGCACCGAGCCGAATGACATCAGCAACTACACCAACCGTGCGCCTTTTGCCATATTGCACTTGCTGCGTGAGGCCAGTGTTGAAAAGGCTGTGGCTGCCTTCCCGCAAGCCGATGCCATTTTTGAGCAGAATATCGCGACACTCGAAAAGCTGGGGCGCGCTGGCTGGCAGGCGCTGGGATTGAAAACCTGAAAACCGACTGATCTGGATCATTGAGCGCATGGCTTTTGTCTTGCCCTTTGCCGACCCTGCCGATTCAAAGCACGCCATGGCCGGGCAAGCTGATACTGTTTTGTTTACTGCCTTTACAGGCAGCCCCATATGAAGTGATCGTGCCTGGAAAACAGACACCACTGGAGCACCATGAGTACCTCATCGTCCCCGTTAAGCGCCGCTTATCAGACCTGTCTGAACGAAGCTTTTGCACAATGCCCACGCATGATGAGGCGCTGGTGTTCAGGCCTCGCAGAGACCCTGCACGAGCGGTCCATGGGCTCTGTTGCCGGTTATGAAAAGCGCATTCTGCAAGATGCCACGGCGGCCCTGAAGTCTCATCAGGGGGTCATTGTGGAGGGGTTTGCGCTTGAGCTGACCAAAGCGGTTTCCCGGTACGCCAGCGCCGGTACCTCCAAAAAGGGCGAAGATGCGCCGCCTTCGTTCTCATCGTTGCGGTTTGATCAGCTGGAACTGATGGGCGATGATCAGGTCCAGGAAACTCTCGACAATGCACGTTTGCAACAGTTTTTACTGCTGGCAGCGGACGCGGAGCTGGCTGAATTTTCGGCGCGATTAAGTACTGCGCAAGGTTACAAGACTGTGCAGGCGGACAAAAACCCGCTGCGCCCTGAGGTTTTTTCTCAGGCCTTGCTGGCGTTGCTGCGTCGGCTGCCTGTTGACAATGGCCTGCGCTCACGCTGGCTGACCTATGGCGGACAGTTATTGGGCAAGGAACTGAAGGCACTGTATGGGCTGCTTGACAACCTTCTGCAGGAGCAGGGGATCGCACAGGCACCTTATGGCGTGCTGGCTGCCGTTGACGATCAATCACGCAGGCCCGCCAGGGCCGATGCTGCACGCGACCCGCATTCGCAGGCCGCCTTCCTCTCCGAAGGCGGGCCAAGAGGTTATCCGGTGCAAGGCGACTTCCGTGAGTCATCTTTGTATCCTGCTCCATATCCGTTGCCCGCCGCACAGTCCTGGCCATTGCAGCCGGGTCATCCGGCGTACCCCTCGCATATGGGTGCCTATGGTGCAGCGCTTGAACCACAAGGCTCCAACGGCTCAGAGATGTCAGCACGCATCAGCCGTGAACAATTGCTCACGCTCGACCACCTTCACCGCCTGATGGTGGGCGATTACGACGACGCTTTTTCAGGTGCATCTTCCGACGCATCGCCCTATGGTGCGGCGGTCATGCAGCATGATTTTTCGCATACATTGCCTGCCGCCATGGACGCGCTCGCCGAGCTGGAGCAGGAAGGGCTGGTCATGGCCAGCAGAAAAAAAGCCCGCACGCGCCCACCCCTGCCCATTGCCCTGCTGCGTGAGCAGCTCAAGAACGAGGCCAAAACCCTGGGGCAGGCCCTGAGCATTGAGGTCGTAGGCCTCATGATTGAAAAACTGGTCAACGATGAAAGGCTGCTGCCACCCGTGCAGCAACTGATTGCCGAAGCCGAGCCGGCATTCCTGCGTCTAGGCATGACAGACCCGCGTTTTTTCAGCGATAAAAAGCATCCGGCCCGACAGCTGCTGGAGGCCATGACTGCCAGAAGCCTGGCATTTTCGAGCGAGGATGCACCAGGCTTTGACCTGTTCATGAAAAACATTCAGGAGGTATCTGCTGTTCTCAAGGACGGCTACCTCGGTGATGCACAGGATTTCGCAGCCCTGCTCGCTGATTTTGAAGAAGAGCAGCATCAGCAAACACTCGAAGCAGATGTGGCCCAGGGGATTGCGGTGCAGGCACTGTTGCGGGCGGAGCAGCGCAATCTGCTGGCCGAAAAAATCGCGCAGGAAATCCGGATGCGACCCGACTTTATCAGTGGTAACCGGGCCATTGTCAGCTTTCTGACGGGCCCCTGGGCACAAGTGATGGCCAACGAACGGCTGCTTGGTGAACA
>JBBRMH010000087.1:0-16660 GCA_038230935.1 Burkholderiales bacterium
ACCAACTCGATTCGGTCGTCGCTGCATGAAATTGAAATCACGCTGCTGATATCGATTGCGCTGGTGGTGCTGGTCGTCAGCGCTTTTCTGCGCAGCGCCCGCGCCACCGTGATTCCGGCGGTGGCCACCGTGGTGTCGTTGCTGGGCACGTTTGGCGTGATGTACCTGCTGGGGTTCAGCTTGAACAACCTGAGCCTGATGGCGCTGACGGTCGCCACCGGCTTTGTGGTGGACGACGCGATTGTGGTGCTGGAAAACACCAGTCGCCATATCGAAGCGGGCATGGACCGCTTCAAAGCCGCGCTGCTGGGCGCGCGTGAGGTGGGTTTTACAGTCCTGTCGATCAGCCTGTCGCTGGTGGCGGTGTTTATTCCGCTGCTGTTCATGGGCGGGCAGGTGGGGCGATTGTTTCGTGAATTTGCCGTCACGCTGTCGGTGGCGGTGATGATCTCGCTTGTCATTTCCCTGACCACCACGCCCATGATGTGCGCCTGGCTGCTCAAACCGCATGCAGCATCCAGGCAAAATGCCGTTTCCCGCTGGTTTGACAACGGTTTCAAGCGCGTCTTGCACGGCTATGAGGTCAGCCTGGACTGGGCGCTGCACATGCGCTGGCTGGTGATGTTGATTCTGGTGGCTGTGGTGGGCATGAACGTGTACTTGTTCGTCAAAATTCCAAAGGGCTTTTTCCCGCAGCAGGACACCGGGCAAATCAACGGCGGTCTGCGCGCTGACCAGAGCATTTCTTTTCAGGCGCTGCAAGGCAAACTCAAAGACCTGGTGGACATCATTCGTGCTGATCCGGCGGTGGCGACCGTGGTGGGTTTTACTGGCGGCGGCAGGGCAGGCGGCGGGTTCATGTTTATTAACCTGAAGCCGCTGGCACAGCGCCCTGGCGCGGTGGGTGGCCAGGCAGTGATCGCGCGGCTGCGCCCGCAACTGGCGCGGGTCACGGGCATCAGTTTGTTTTTAGGCACGGTGCAAGACCTGCGCGGTGGCGGACGTGAAAGCAACTCGACCTACCAGTACACGCTTAAAAGCGACAACATTGCCGACCTGCGCAAATGGGCCACGCGTATGTCCGACCAGATGAAGAGCCAGGGCGCGCTGACGGACGTGGACACCGACCAGCAGGAAAACGGCATTGAAACCATGGTCACGGTGGACAAAGACAGCGCCTCGCGCCTGGGTGTGACGTCACGCGATGTGGACAACGCGCTGTACAACGGCTTTGGCCAGCGCCAGGTCGCCACCATTTACGGCGACATCAACCAGTACAAAGTGATCATGGAAGTCGCGCCGCGCTACCGGCAAAGCCCCGAGGCACTCAAAGACATTTATGTGCCTGCGCGCGCTTCCGGTGTGGGTGTAGCCAATGCCGCTACCCTGGTGAACCCGGCCTTGCGTGACCAGTCCACTGGCCAGGCCTTGAGCGCCACGGGCAGCACCATGGTGCCGCTGTCGGCGATTGCGAAATTTTCCGAAAGCCCCAAAGCGTCGAGTGTCAGCCACCAGGACGGCGAGCTGGCCACCACCGTGTCTTACAACCTGGCCGAAGGGGCCACGCTGCAGCAGGGGCAAGATGCCGTCAGGCAGGCCGAAGCTGAAGTCGGCTTGCCCAACAACGTGCGCGGCAGCTTTGAAGGCACGGCCCGCACCGCGCAGGAGTCCCAGGGCCAGCAACCGCTGTTGATTCTGGCGGCGCTGGTGGTGATTTATATCGTGCTGGGGGTGTTGTACGAAAGCCTGGTGCACCCGATCACCGTGCTGTCAACGCTGCCGTCGGCAGGTGTGGGCGCGGTGCTGGCGCTGATGATTTTCAAGCTCGACTTTTCCCTCATTGCCCTGATTGGTGTTTTTCTGCTGATTGGCATTGTCAAGAAAAACGCCATTTTAATCATCGACTTTGCCATTGATGCCGAGCGCGCACGCGGCTTGAGCGCCATTGAAGCGGTGCGAGAGGCCTGCCTGTTGCGCTTTCGCCCGATCCTGATGACCACGCTGGCCGCCATTTTGGGTGCGCTGCCGCTGGCCATTGGTTTTGGTGAGGGTGCCGAGCTGCGACGCCCGCTAGGTATTGCCATCATCGGTGGCCTGATTGCCAGCCAGCTGCTCACGCTGCTCACCACGCCGGTGGTGTATGTGCTGCTGGACAAACTTCGCAGGCGCGGGGCGCATGAAGTGCATTTGGCAAGGGTGATTTAAGTGGCTGTATTGAGCAGTAGAAGTTTCCAACGCAAAGGCGCCAAGGTGCAAAGACCGCCAAGGTTTAAAACCATGAAATCACAAACATTCTTTTCTTTGCGACCTTTGCCGTTTCGCGCCTTTGCGTTGGAAACTTTGAGCCTGTGTACTCTGTTGCTCATTACAGGCTGTGCCGTCGGCCCTGTCTACCAGCGGCCCGCCGTACCAGATGTGGTGGCCTATAAAGAAGCTGGCGACTGGGTGATCGCTGCGCCGCTGGATGCGCTGGAGCGGGGGCCATGGTGGCAACTGTTCAATGATCAGGTGCTCAATGACCTGGCAGCGCGGGTCGAGGTGTCCAACCAGAACGTCGCTGCTGCGGTAGCCGCCTATGCACAGGCGCGTGCACTGGTCGCCGAGCAGCGCGCCACTCTGTTTCCGTCCGTCAACCTGGGTAGCGGGGCCAATCGCGCACAAAGCAGCGGCAATATCCGCAACAACTACCAGGCCAGCCTGGGCGCTTCCTGGGAGCCAGATGTGTGGGGGCGTCTGCAAATCGCAGTCAACGGCGCTGAAGCTGCGATCTCCGCCAGTGCTGCGGATATGGCCGCAGCGCGACTTGCAGCGCAGGGCGAGCTGGCCGTCAACTATTTGTCACTGCGCCAGCAGGACGCGCAAACCGCCTTGCTCGCCAGCACACTCAAAGGTTACATGCGCGCGCTCGACATCGCGCAAAACCGCTACGCTGCAGGCGTGGCCGCCAAAACCGACGTGCTGCAAGCGCAAACCCAGCTGGCCAACGCCCGCGCCGACGAAGCAGGCCTGCAACGCAGCCGCGCCCAGCTGGAGCACGCCATTGCCGTATTGACAGGCCAGGCACCGGGTAATTTCACGCTGCCAGCTGAAGCAGTCTGGAAGCCCAGCGTGCCAGATATTCCCGTTGGCGTGCCGTCCACACTGCTACAGCGTCGGCCCGACATTGCCGCTGCCGAGCGCCGCGTGGCCAGCGCCAATGCGCAAATCGGACTGGCCAAAGCCGCGTACTACCCCAGCGTGGGTTTGAATGCATCGGTGGGCACATCAGCAAGCCGGGTGGCCCAATTGTTCAGCGCCCCTGCGGCGGTGTGGTCACTGGGCTTGTCGGTGGCCCAGGTGCTGTTCGATGGCGGCGCACGGGACGCACGCGTTAGTGGTGCGAATGCCGCCTATGACCAGACCGTAGCGCGCTACCGCCAGGTGGTGCTGTCAGCATTTCAAAATGTGGAAGACCAGCTTGCAGGTGTGCGTGTGCTGCAAACCCAGCAAACCTTGCGCAGCCAGGCAACAAGTGCTGCTGATCAGGTCGAGCAACAGGTGCTCAACCGCTACCGCAGTGGTCAGGTCAGCTACACCGAAGTCATCACCGCGCAAACTACCGCGTTGAATGCCCGGCGCGCCCTGGTGCAAGCCACCGCTGACCGCCAGACGACGGCTGTGGCGCTGATTCAGTCTTTGGGCGGCGGCTGGCAGGCAGTACCTTGAGGCTCGGCGCTATTGATTAAGTAGCTGCTCACCCATATACAACGGCGGCTGAAGGCCTAAAACAGCACAAACAGTGTAAACAGCGGCATTTAAAAGGGGTGCGGCGAGCGCGCAGTTGCAAACCGGGCTGCGACACTGCCAAGCGAAGCAGTAACCTCTCATAGTGGTATAGCCATGGAAATGAAATTAACAATCAAATCAGCCTTCGGCCCCTAAAAATATAGGCAAGCAGCTATTAAAAATATAGCACTCACACTCACACTCACGCTACGCTGGACTGCGGCCGTGGAGTGCAGCGACAAAAAACCCAGCTGCTTCGCTCAACGGCCTGCCCTGCCGGGTGATGGTGCCAAACGCCTCCATCTTGTGTCTGATCACGCACGGCAAAATCTTCAGCAAACCGTGCTGGGCGTAGTTCTCGGCAATCGACTGCGGCACCACGCCGATCATGTCGGTTTCGGCCATCAGGCAGGTGGTGGTCACCACAGAGGCGGTTTCGATCAAACCTTGCGGTGGCAGTGCCTGGTGCAGGCGAAATTCCTGCTCCAGTACCTCGCGCATCGGGCTGCCCGGTGGCTGCAGTATCCAGGGGTAGGCCAGCAGCTCTGCAAACTTAACTTGTTTAAGTTGTGCCAGCGGATGGTGTATGCCAGTGACAACCGCCAAGACTTCGTTTTCAATCGGCTCAAAGCTGTAGTCGGCCCGGTGTGCACCACGTATGCGGCCGATCACCAGGTCTAGCGAGCCCCCGCGCAGCAGCTCCAGAAGGCGGTCGCTGGTGTCCAGCGTCACATCTACCGACAGCAGGGGAAATGCTTTTTTCAACGCAATGATGGCGTGCGTCAGCAAGTTGGGGGACGGTGCCATGATGGTGCCCACCGACAGCCGGCCCGCGCTGCCCAGTTGCAACTCGGCCAGTTCGCGCGACATGGCCTCAAACGAGCCGCGCATGCCTGAAAAGTAGCGCAGCACGCTGGTGCCTGCTGGCGTGAGTTTCTGGCCCCGGCCTACGCGTTCAAACAGACGCTGGCCGAGGGCGGACTCCAGCTCTTGAATCATCTTGGTGGCGGCGGGCTGCGTCATGCCCAGCTCGCTTGACGCCTTGCGCAGCGTGCCGTGCTCGCCCACCGCCAATATCAGCGCCACCTGGCGCATTCGCAGCCGGTTTAAAAGTTGGGGAATCAAAATGGGTGACGACATCAGGTTTGGCGTATCAGGGTTAGCGATAGATTTGAATGAAATGATAACGACAGATTATCAAACAATCATTTATTTTCAATTTACCTTAAGTTTTAACCTCACTACGATGCAATTTGTTGAGCGGCGAGCAATACGCCCGGCACACGCAACCCAGTTGAAATGAAATTTGAACGAACAAGTATGAGTGACAAAAAACTCCCCGTAGTGAGCTTGAGCCTCGGCGACGCTGCCGGCATTGGCCCGGAGCTGGTCGCGCGGCTGCTGAGCCAGCCCCACATTACCGCCAATGCCAACATTGTTTTGCTGGGTGATGCATGGCTGTGGCAAGACGGCCAGGACATTGCAAAAACGAAGGTAGTCACGCAAGCCGTGCAAAGCCTCGCTGACGTGCGCACACGGCCTGACACCCGCCTGCCTGCTTTTTTGGCTGTCAACACGATTGCCAGGGCGCAAGTCGAGCGCAGCCAGCCGCTGGCTGCTTGCGGCACTGCGGTTCTGGATGTATTGAACCTGTGCATGGACGGCGCCAAGCGCGGCGAGGTCGATGCCATCTGCTTTGCACCGCTGAACAAGTTCGCCATGAAGCAGGGCGGCTTGAAGCACGAAGACGAGCTGCATCACTTTGCGCAATACCTGGGTGTGACGGGTTACTTTTGCGAGTTCAACACGCTGGGTGATTTATGGACATCACGCGTGTCTTCACACATTCCGCTCAAAGACGCCGCAGGCATGCTGAGCAAAGAGCGGATTGTTGAAGCCGCCAGGTTGATTTACAAATCGCTGCAAGCCAGCGGCACGACCCATCCGAAAGTGGCTGTAGCCGCCTTCAATCCCCACGCTGGCGACAGCGGCAGCTGTGGGCGTGAAGAAATTGACATCATTGCGCCAGCGGTTGCCCAGCTGCGCGCCAGTGGTTTCCCGGTTGATGGGCCTTTTCCGGCAGACACCATCTTTTTGAAGGCACGCGATGGGCACTACCAGGCTATCGTGACCATGTACCACGACCAAGGCCAGATCGCCATCAAGTTGATGGGTTTTAGCAAAGGCGTCACGGTACAGGGCGGCTTGCCCGTGCCGATCACCACGCCAGCGCACGGCACGGCTTTTGACATTGCGGGCAAAGGCCAGGCCGATGTCAACGCCATGCTGAACGCATTCCACATCGCGACGCGCATGGGCGCTGCCAGACTTTAATAGCCAAGAGACTCAACCAATGAAAATCAAATCAGTTCGCGCACGCGTGTTTGAATGGAAAGGCAAGACCGTTCCACCGCAGGGCAATTTTTGCTCGAACGCCATGGACCTGGTCTACTCGAAAACCGAGTCGATGAGCACCTTTCGCTTTCACTCATGGACAGTTGTTGAGATTGAAACCGATGACGGCATCATTGGCCTGGGCAACGTGGCGTTGGCGCCAGCGATTGCCAAAGCCATCATTGACCAGTACCTCACGCCGCTGGTTGTGGGCCAGGACCCATGGGACTACGAATACCTGTGGCAGCGCATGTACCGCAGCACCCACGCATGGGGCCGCAAGGGCGTGACCATGGCGGCTATTTCAGCGATTGATTTGGCAATTTGGGACATTTTGGGCAAGTCGGTGAACAAGCCCGTCTTCAAGCTGTTGGGCGGACGCACCAAAGAAAAAATCCCAGTGTATTACTCCAAGCTGTACCGCACTGACATCAAGGCGATGCAGGATGAGGCGCAAAAATACATGGACGAAGGCTTCAGCATGTTCAAGTCGCGCTTTGGCTACGGCCCGGCGCACGGCACCCGAGGCGTGGCTGAAAACCTGAAGGCGGTGGAAGCGATTCGCGAGGTCATTGGCTACGACAACGACTTGATGCTGGAGTGCTACATGGGCTGGAACCTGGAGTACGCCAAGCGCATGCTGCCAAAATTAGAAAAGTTTCAGCCGCGCTGGGTCGAGGAGCCAGTGATTGCCGACGACATTGACGGCTATGCCGAGCTGAACCAGCTCACCAGCATTCCGATTTCTGGTGGCGAGCATGAGTTCAGCCTGTACGGCTTCAAGCAACTGCTCGATAAAAAAGCAGTCAGCGTGGTGCAGTACGACACCAACCGGGTCGGTGGGATTACGGCAGCGCACAAGATCAATGCCCTGTGCGAGGCCTACAGCGTGCCGGTGATTCCGCACGCCGGGCAAATGCACAATTACCACCTGACGATGAGCACGATTGCCTCGCCCATGGCCGAGTATTTCCCGATGTTTGACGTGGAGGTGGGCAACGAGTTGTTCTACTACATCTTTGAGGGTGAGCCAGTCGCCAAAGACGGTTTTGTTCAGCTCGACGACAACAAGAGTGGATTGGGCTTGACGATGAAGACCGAATTTTTAGACCAATTCAATATTGTGGAGTAACGGCTGTGCAAGCAAGATACAAAGGTGTTTTTCCGGTGGTACCGACCACCTTTACCGAGGCAGGCGAGCTGGATTTGCCAAGCCAGCTGCGTTGCGTTGATTTCATGATCGACGCAGGCTCTACCGGCTTGTGCATTCTGGCTAATTTTTCAGAGCAGTTTGTGCTGTCTGATGACGAGCGCGAGGTGCTGACCGCTGCTATTTTGAAGCACGTGAATGGCCGTGTGCCCGTGATTGTGACCACCACCCACTTCAGTACCCGGATTTGCGCGGAACGCAGCCGCCGGGCGCAGCACCTGGGTGCCGCCATGGTGATGGTGATGCCGCCCTACCACGGTGCCACCATTCGCGTGTCTGAAGAAAACGTTTATGAGTTTTATGCGGCGTTGTCTGACGCCATTGGCATTCCCATCATGATTCAAGACGCGCCGGTCAGTGGCACGCCCTTGTCGGCCGCATTTTTGGCACGCATGGCCAAAGAGATTGAAAACGTTTGTTACTTCAAGATCGAAACGCAGGGCGCAGCCAGCAAACTGCGCGAGCTGATTCGCCTCGGCGGCGACGCGATTGAAGGCCCATGGGATGGCGAAGAAGCCATCACCTTGTTGCCCGACCTGCAAGCCGGTGCCACGGGTGCCATGACAGGCGGTGCCTACCCTGACGGCATACGCAAGATCATGGACGCCTGGGTCCAGGGCCGCCGTGATGACGCTGTAGCCGAATACACCCGCTGGCTGCCACTGATCAACTGCGAAAACCGTCAGGGCGGCATCCTGACCGCCAAGGCCCTGATGAAAGCAGGCGGCATCATCGCCTGCGAAGCACCGCGCCACCCCTTCCCCGCCATGCACCCCGAAGTCCGCAAGGGTTTGATTGAAACGGCCAAGCGCCTGGACCCACTTGTATTACGCTGGACAAAATAAGCCCTCCATGACAACAACACACGACAACTTCATCAACGACCAATGGGTTGCGGGCAGCTTGCTAGGCCCGCGTGCGCAGGGCAAATATGCGCAAGAGTTTTTCACCACGGTGAAGACGGCTTACACGCTGGCTTGAAACGCAGACTCCATGATTGATATTTTTGACACACGCCTGACGGCTGTCGTGCACGGTGCAAGCCTTGAGCGCCTGTGTACTGGTGCAATCTGGAGCGAAGGCCCAGTGTGGTTGCATGAAGACGATTCAGTGCTGTGGAGCGATATACCCAACAACCGCATGCTGCGTTGGTCCAAAGCAGACGGTATGACAGTGTGGCGGGGTGGTGTTGAATTCACCAATGGTCATACCCGCGATGTCAAGGGTGACCTGCTGCATTGCTCGCATGGGTTGCGCGCCATCATGCGTACCCCGCTAAAAGGTGGGCGTATTCATGCTGGCACACCAGATACGCTGGTGGTTGACAGTTATCAGGGAAAGCGCCTGAATTCACCGAACGATATTGTGGTCAAGCGTGACGGCACTGTCTGGTTTACGGACCCACCCTACGGAATTTTGAGCGACCGTGAGGGTCGCAAGGCAGCGTCTGAGCAAGTGGCGAATCACGTGTTTTGCTTTGACCCGGCGACCCATATCTTGACAGCCGCAAGTGCTTGGGTAAGCGAGCCCAACGGCCTGGCTTTTTCGCCTGATGAGCGCGTGCTATATGTGTCTGACACCTCGGCAGCACTGGATGAAAACGGCCACCACCACATTGTCAAGTTTGATGTGCTGGCCAACAATGCGCTGGGCAATCCGCGTGTATTTGCCGTCGTCAGCCCCGGCCTGCCCGATGGCTTTCGCGTTGACAGCCAGGGCTGGATCTACACCAGCAGTTTAGACAGCGTTCAGCTCTATCACCCCGATGGCACGTTGCTTGGCAAGATACGCGTGCCTGAAAAAGTGGGTAACCTCTGCTTTGGCGGACCCAACGGCCAACAGCTCTACATTGCTGCCAGCACCTCGTTGTACTGCATCACACTTCAGACCCAGGGCTTGCTGACATGACCCAAGAGATTTTGCTGCTGGTTGAAAAGTGTAGCCACTGTTTTAGCTACTACAGCATTGACACAGGCGAGCGCTTGCACAGCATTGCGCTGCCAGATTTCCCACATGAGTTTGTCATCGACTCACCGCAACGCTTTGCCTATGTGGGCCACTACGGGGTTGAAACATCGAACCATCTGGGTCAGGGCGGTACCCAGATATTTCAGATTGATATTGCCGCACGTAGCTTGGTTCGCACCATAGATATTGCGCCGTTTAACCGCTTGCACGGCATGCAAATTGACGACCAAGACAGGCTGTACGTCTTGAGCGAAGACCGTGCGCAACTGGTGGTGATAGACCAGCCTGCCGTTGACACCGCACCGCGCCGAGCGGTTGCTACAGGCGGCATCAAGTCGCATTTGTTTGCGCTGACGCGCGATGGGCAAACGGCTTATGCCATGAATTTACTCTCCCACACTGTGACAAAAATCAAACCGCATGATGCGATGGCTCTGCCTGTGGCATGCTCGCCGGGCGAAAAGCCCGAGGGCTATGCATTGAGCGAGGACGAAAAAACTCTGTATGTCACCTGCCGCTGGAGCAACACGCTGGCCGCCATTGACACGGCTACCATGCGCGTGAAATACACTGCCCCGAGCCGGGACGATGCTACCCGTTTGTACCTGTACCGCGATGGCCGCCTGCTGGTGACCAACTACGGTGAGCGCAGCATCAGCGTGGTGGACCCGAGCACCTTGAGAGAAATTGCACACATCCCCATGGAAGCCCGCGCTGTTGCGCTGAGCTACCACCCGACCAAGCCGTTGGCGTTTGTTAGCCAGGACAACGACAAGCTGGGTTATCTCAACCTGAATACACTGGCATTTGACCGTTTTATCCCCACCCAGCGCGAGCCTGATGTGTCGCGGGTGGTGTTACTTTAAATTTTCATGAACCTGTTTCAACTCGATTGGCTAGCCTGGCTGAACTGGTGGATGCTGCCCTTGAGCGGCAGTGCAAACCATGAACTGTCGTTTTGGGTGTCCTGGCATGGCCGCATCATGGTGTTGTGCTGGGGCGTGCTGTTGCCACTGGGCGTGCTGGCAGCACGGTTTTTCAAAGTCATGCCTTCGCAAAACTGGCCTGCTGCGCTGGACAACAAAACCTGGTGGAAGGCACATCTGCATGGCCAAAGAGTGGCCATTGCCTTTGCGGTCGCGGGTGTAGGCCTGATCTGGAGTACCGCCGGTGGCGCTACATCAACAGCGCGCTGGCATGGCTATCTGGGCTGGGCTGTGACCATGCTTGGGGTGGTGCAAGCCACCGCTGGTTTTGTGCGTGGCAGCAAGGGCGGGCCGAATGAGGCGGTGGTGCGTGGTGACCATTACGACATGACACCGCACCGCAATGCTTTCGAGAAGACCCACAAGTCGCTGGGTTATGCAGCGCTGCTGCTGGCTTTGATCACTATTTTTATGGGCCTGGTGGTCGCCGATGCCCCGCGCTGGATGCTGCTGGCCATTGGCCTGTGGTGGCTGGTTTTGACAGCTGTTTTCGTGGTGCTGCAAAAGCAGGGCCGCTGCATCGACACTTACCAAGCCATCTGGGGGCCAGACACCGCCCACCCTGGCAACAGCATCCCACCGATCGGCTGGGGCATCAGGCGCTACACCGCTGCCAGCTTTGCAAAGCAGTTTAAAAAAACGAAAGAGACAACATGACTTTGACAACGACGCTGCCGACCGGCTTGCAATTGCAAGGTGTGGGCAAGCGCTTTGGGGATGTACGTGTGGTGCAAGAGCTGGATTTGACGGTACACCAAGGCGAATTTGTCGTGCTGCTGGGTGAGTCGGGTTGCGGTAAATCCACCACGTTGCGCATGATTGCCGGCCTGGAGGAAGTCAGTGAAGGTCGTATCTTCATCAATGGTAAAGACGTGACGCTGGCTCCGCCCAAGGCCCGCGATATCGCCATGGTGTTTCAAAACTATGCGCTGTACCCGCATATGGATGTTGCGCAAAACATGAGCTTTGCGCTTGAGCTGGCAGGCATATCCAGGTCCGAGATTGAACGCCGTGTGGGGGATGCCGCACGCATTTTGAACATCACGCATCTTCTGCAACGCAAGCCCAAAGAGCTGTCAGGCGGGCAGCGTCAGCGGGTGGCGATTGGCCGTTCGATTGTGCGCGAGCCAGCGGTGTTTTTGTTTGACGAGCCGCTGTCCAACCTGGACGCCAAGTTGCGCGGCCACATGCGAACTGAGCTGGCCCTGCTACACGAGCGTCTGGGCAAGACCACCGTGTATGTGACGCACGACCAGGTCGAAGCCATGACGCTGGCCTCACGCATCGTGATTTTTGACAAAGGCCGGATTCAGCAAGTCGGCACACCGTCGGAGGTGTTTAACCAGCCTGCCAATTTGTTTGTGGCGGCATTTATCGGCATGCCCAGCATGAACTTGCTGGAGGGCGCGGTTGAAGACCAGGCAGGTAAAAGGCTGCTCAAAGGTGCTGGCTTCGCCTTGCCAATGCCCAGTGCTGGTGGGCAAACATCCAAACACATGGTGGCCGGTATACGCCCACAGTCACTGCGCATGGCTGGCAGCGGCTCGCTGCTGCCCAGGCTTGATTTACAGGTTGATTTTGTCGAGTATTTAGGCACTGAATCAGTGCTGGTTGGCAAGCTGCTGGGGGGCACAGACACACGCATGACTGCTGTGGTGCCCGGCCACCGAACTGACTTGCTGCGCAGCACGGTGACACTTGAAATAGACCCCGCAGTGCTTCACTGGTTTGACAAAGCCACAGGTCAAAGAGTGATAGTTTGAAGTTCGAAATGCGTTTTTTTATAACCTCAGGAGACAACCATGAAGAGAAGACAACTGATTCAATCCGCAGGCAGTGGCGCTCTCGGCTTTTTGGGCGTAGGCCTGCCACTGGTCGGCCACACGCAAGACCGTTTTGCCAAATACAAGGGCCAGACGGTGGTGATGAGCATCCCGGCGCACCCGCACTACGACGCGATGCTCAAGCTGCTGCCTGAGTTTACGAAGCAAACCGGCATCAAGGTAGAGACTGACCGCTTGGCTGTGCCGCGCATGAAGGACAAGCAACTGCTGGAGATGGCCAAACCCACAGGCGACTACGACTTGATTTGCTACGTGGTCATGTGGAAGGGCGAGTACGTCAAGAAAAACTTGATTCGTGAGCTGGAGCCGTACTTTAAAAATGCCGCCCTTGCTGACCCCGACTACGACTTTAAAGATGTCGTGCCACGCTATGTTGAAAACATGGGCCTGGTCGGTGGTCCCAAAGGCTATTTGGCAGGCCCGGGTGCCAAGCTCTACGGCATGCCCTACGGCGCTGAAACATCGGTCATGGCTTACCGTCGTGATTTGTTTTCCAAATACGACTTGAAGCCGCCTGAAAATTACGATGAATTTACAAAAATGTTGCCCATCGTCAAGGAAAAAACAGGTTTAGGCGCCATGACCTCGCGCGGACAAGCAGGCCACCAGTGTGTGCATGCCTGGCTGCTTCACTTGAATCCGCTGGGCGGCAAGATTTTTGACGACAAGTGGAACCCGGTGTTCAACAACGAGGCGGGCATCAAGGCCCTGAAAACGTTGAAATTGATCTCTGACACCGGCCCGGTTGGCATACCGGCGTACGGTCAGGGTGAAATGCTCACATCCTTCCTGCAAGGTCAGTCGGCGATGTATTTGGACTCATCTCTGGTGTTTGGTCAGGTGGCTAACCCGGCGGTGTCAAAAATTGACAAGCTGGTGAGCTACGTGGTGCATCCAAAAGGTGTGAAGTACTCATCCCAGTCGGGCGGGCTGGGTCTGGCGATTCCAAAGAACGCGAAGAATGCCGATGCTGCTTTTTTACTGATGCAGTGGCTGACCTCCAAAGCGCAAGACAAGGCTGTGTGCATGCTGGGCGGCGTGCCCACCCGCAACTCCACGCTGTCTGACCGCGAGATGATGCTGCGTTACCCCGAGTTCATCACCCTGCGCTTGCAGTTGCTGTACTCGGACCCGGACTGGCGCCCCATCATTGCCGAGTGGGACGAGATCAACATTCAGGCGCTTGGTGTGGCGGTGTCTGAAGCCCTCACGGGTAAAAAGACACCTGAAGATGCCCTGAACGGGATGGTACCCAAGGTGAGCAGCATCATGAAACGCGGCGGCTACCTGAAGACCTGAGTTGTATTTGCTCTAAAAAAAGTAGCTGTCAGCCCGCCAATCCGTTGGGCTGACAGCCCATTTTGCTTTTTTCGTGTTTTTTAGTACTGGATTGACATGCGCACGCCTTCCTGGGTTCCGTGGGTTTATTTAGGCCCTGCCGTGGCTGTGATGGCTGTGGCATGTCTGTACCCATTGCTGTCAGCTCTACAGCTTGGCTTTTATGACTGGAGCATGGGCACACCCTGGACCGAGGCTAGGTGGGTGGGGCTGGATGCCTTTGTGACGGCTTTCAAAGACGCGGCGGTGTGGCGGTCATTGTGGACGACGCTGATGTTTGCGTTTGTTTGCGTCACCGCTGAAATGGTATTGGGCATTGCGCTGGCGTTGTCGCTTGAAGGCCGTGTGCGTGGCATGGCGTTTTTTCGGACGTTGTTTATTTTGCCGATGATGATTGCCCCGATTGCAGTAGGTTTGATTTGGCGCTACCTGTTTGATGCACAGTTTGGTTTGCTCAATGCCATTTTAGGGGTGTTTGGGGCCGCACCCGTCGGCTGGCTGGCGCAGGAACACACCGCTTTCATGGCCATCGTGATTGCTGACATTTGGCAATGGACGCCGTTTGTCTTCATCATGATGATTGCAGCACTGGCCAACGTTGATGGTGCAGTGCTGGAGGCCGCGCGCATTGACGGCGCCAACTGGTGGCAAAGCACTTTTCGCGTCAAGCTGCCCATGATCATGCACGTGATTGTGATCACGCTGCTGATGCGTCTGATTGATGCATTCAGGGTACTGGAAGTGGTCTACATCCTGACCTTTGGCGGGCCGGGCGACAGCACCGAAATTTTGTCGCTGCATATTTATAAAACTGCCTTTATCAGCCAGCGGCTGGGCAGTGCAGCTGCCATCTCCGTGCTGCTGCTGGTGGTCGTTGCGGCGCTGTCGTGGTTTGCACTGCGGCTGTCGAATCCGTTGAAAGAGGAAGAACGCACATGAGCACGCTTAAACGCCACCCCGCGCTGGTGGTTTCCCACTACGGCGCATTGATTTTTTTGGCGATTGTGTGCGTTGCGCCGATTGTGTTGATGTTTGCCACCTCACTCAAACTGCAAACGCAAATTTTCAACAGCGGCATCAACTTCTTCTTCACCCCGACGCTTGAAAACTACCGCGCTGTTTTGGGCGAGGGCAGCTTTGCCCGCTACCTGACCAACAGCTTGTTTGTCGGCGTGGTCTCGACCCTGATCACACTGGTGCTGGGTTGCATGGCGGCTTACGGGCTCGCGCGCTTTCGATTCAACGGTCGCAAAACACTGGCGTACACCACACTGCTGCTGCGCACTGTGCCGCTGGCGGTTCTGGCGGTGCCAGTGTTTATGGTCTGGAGCCAGGCGGGTTTGATTAACTCCCTCTGGGGTTTGATTTTGCTGTACGTGGCAGTTAACTTGCCGTTTGCCATCTGGTTGCTCTACGGCTTTATTTTGCAGGTACCACAAGAGCTCGAAGAAGCCGCGGCGATTGACGGCTGCGGGCCGATTCAGGTGTTCTACAAAGTCGTGTTGCCACTCATCAAGCCGGGCATTGCGGCGGCGTCGATCTTCACCTTTCGCATCGCCTGGAACGAGTTTATTCTGGCACTGGTGCTAACCGACCGCGCCACCCGCACACTGCCAGTCGCAGCCTCGCTGTACATCACCGATATTGGAGTTGATTGGGGAAAGATCATGGCATTGGCCAGCTTGATAGCCATACCGCCGCTAATCTTCACCTTTATTGCTGCGCGGCAAATTATTACCGGGTTGACGGCAGGCGCTGTCAAGGGTTAAACATCTGCCTACTTGCCGTTGATCGCCAGCAGCTCGATTTCAAACACCAGCGTGGCATTCGGCGGAATCACGCCGCCCGCACCGCGCGTGCCATAGGCAATGGCAGACGGGCAGGTCAGCTTGGCCTTGCCGCCTTTTTTCATCATCTGCACACCTTCAGTCCAGCACGGAATCACGGCATTGAGCGGAAATTCAGTGGGCTCGTTGCGTTTGTAGGAACTGTCAAATTCTTTGCCGTCAGGGAAGGTACCTTTGTAGTGAACCTTGACTTTGTCCGTAGCTGTTGGGCTGGCACCCGTGCCGTCCTGAAGCGAGCGGTACACCAGGCCGCTTTTGGTCACGGTGGCGCTGGCTTCCTTGGCGGCAGCGGCCAGTGCCGCGTCGGTTTGCGCCCAGCACGCGGGGGCGACCAGAACACTCAGGGCAAGCGCGGCAGCGCTGAAGGTGGATCGTAGGATGGACTGCATAAAATTCCTGTAACGGTATAAAAATAAGGTGGCTGGCTTTTTGAAAATGCCATGCAGGAGTCTAACGTGGACGGCATCCTGATGAGCACCTGCAGGACGTGCGCGGCTTTCTCCTACATGCACGGCGGTATCAAAGCTACGCTGCATTTAACAGAGCATGTTACTTTGGGTGAGTCTCCGTTCTAATCACCAGATTGCATACCGCCATGGCCCTAATTACCTATATCGTTGAAGACAGCGCGACCATCCGGGAAAACCTGATTTCAACCCTCGAAGAGATCGCACCCGTCAAGGTGGTGGGTTTTTCCGAAACTGAAAGCGAAGCCAGCCTCTGGCTGTCCAGCCATGACGGCGACTGGCAACTGGCCATCGTCGATCTGTTTTTAAAAGAAGGCAGTGGCCTGGGCGTGCTCAAAGGTTGCCAGAACCGCCAGATTTATCAAAAAGTAGTGGTGCTGACCAATTACGCGACAGCCGATATCCGCGAGCGCTGCACTGCACTGGGTGCTGACGCTGTGTTCGACAAATCCAACGACCTGGATGCGCTGTTTGATTTCTGTTCGGCGGCAACGACGCGCTGAGCTGGGTGTCACGGCGCATGCCTTTCGGGTGCTGCCGGTTGGGCAAACAAGCGCTCGACTGTCCACCAGGCGGGTAGCAAAGCCAGCACTTCGGGCAGGGTGAACCGGTCATCCATCAAATAGATCACACCCTGATCCTGCTGCGTTCGTATCACCCGCCCCGCTGCCTGCACCACTTTTTGCAGGCCGGGGTAAAGGTAGGTGTAGTTGTAGCCGCTGTCATGACTCTGGGCATGCTTGCCGGGGGCGTGCGTCTCGTCGTCAAAGTAAGCCGCCATGCGCTTTTTCATCTCTTCATTGACCGGGTTAACCTGCGGCAAACCCAGCGTGGCGATAAA
>JBBRMH010000088.1:0-16637 GCA_038230935.1 Burkholderiales bacterium
AGTGAGCATCGTCAGAACTTGGGCATGCCCTTCATGCCGCCCATTTTCTTCATCATCTTCATCATCCCGCTGCCCTTCATTTTCTTCATCATGCCCTGCATCTGTTCAAACTCGTTGAGCAGTCGGTTGACTTCCTGAACATGCACGCCTGAGCCCATGGCAATGCGCTTTTTGCGGGTGGCCTTGATGAGTTCGGGTTTGCGGCGCTCCAGTGGCGTCATGCTTTGAATGATGCCTTCCTTGCGCTTGATGTCTTTTTCGGCCTTGTCCATATCGACCTGGCCTGCCTTGGCGGCCATCTGCGCAGGCAGTTTGTCCATCAGGCTGGCCAAGCCGCCCATCTTTTTCATCTGCTGCAGCTGGCCCAAAAAGTCTTCCAGATCAAACCCGCTGCCTGACTTGAGCTTGGCGGCCAGCTTTTGGGCGGCGGCAATATCCACCCCGGCAGTGACCTGTTCAACCAGCGCCAGGATGTCGCCCATGCCCAGAATGCGCCCGGCATGGCGTTCTGCATCAAACACTTCCAGGCCATCGAGCTTTTCGCTAGTGCCCGCAAACTTGATCGGTGCGCCAGTGATTTGCCGCACGCTCAAGGCTGCGCCACCGCGTGAGTCGCCGTCAAGTTTGGTTAGGATGATGCCGGTCAGCGGCAATGCGTCTTTAAAGGCTTTGGCGGTGTTGACTGCATCCTGGCCCTGCATGGCGTCCACCACAAACAGGGTTTCAACCGGGTTTAAAACCGCGTGCAGTTCCTTGATCTCGGCCATCAGGGCTTCGTCAATCGCCAGGCGGCCTGCCGTGTCTACCAGCAAAACGTCAAAGTAATGGCGTTTGGCGTAGTCAATGGCGGCGCGCGCAATATCGACCGGTTTCTGGTCGGGCGTGCTGGGAAACCACTCGGCACCGGCCTGTGCCGTGACCGTTTTGAGCTGCTCAATCGCAGCCGGGCGGTACACGTCGCCGGAGACCGTCAGCACTTTTTTCTTGCGCTTTTCAATCAGGTGCTTGGCCAGCTTGGCGGTGGTGGTGGTTTTGCCTGCGCCTTGCAGACCGGCCATCAAAATCACGGCGGGCGGCTGGGCGGCCAGATTGATGTCGCTGACCCCTTCCCCCATGGTGGCCGCCAGCTCTTTGCTGACGATGCTGACCAGCACCTGGCCCGGCTGCAAAGAGCCCATCACCTCGGCACCCAATGCTTTTTCTTTCACGCGGGCGATGAAGTCGCGCACCACCGGCAGGGCGACATCAGCCTCCAGCAGGGCCATGCGCACCTCGCGCAGCATGTCCTGGACATTGGATTCGGTGATGCGGGCCTGGCCACGCATTTCCTTGACGAGGCGGGAGAGTTTGTCGGTAAGGGCTGAGGCCATTGAGTTGGCTCCGGGGCATGGAGCAGATAGGTTGAGCAAACTGGAGCGACTGAAAAGGCGCTTTGGCGGACAGTAAAGGCTAAACTGTGGGCATGATTTTACCTTTGACTCAATGGTTGGGTATAGCTTGCGCAGCGGGTGCTTTTGCAAGCTACGGGGTCATCGCGCTGGCCAAGCGGCGCCTGAGCCCGCGCGCGATGCGCACCCTGCTGCTTCTGGCATGGATTCTTCACGCACTGATGCTGGCTGAAGGCCTGCTGGGCGAGCCGCCGCGCTTCGGATTTGCCCCGGCGCTGTCCATGACGATGTGGCTGGTACTGACGGTGTATGCCATTGAAAGCCGTTTATTCCCCCAGCTGCAGGCCCATTGGGCGCTTGCCGGCCTGGGCAGCGCGGTCGTGGGGCTGGCGGTGGTGTTTCCAGGCACCAGCTACCACATGGTGGCGTCGCCCTGGCTGCCGCTGCATTGGGCACTGGGCATGGCCTCTTATGGTCTGTTTGCCGCTGCAGTGGTGCATGGCTGGCTGATGCAGCGCTCAGAGCGCGCCATGCGCCTGGCCACACGAATCGATACCGGCGTGCCTCTTTTGACGCTGGAGCGCTTGACCTTTCGCTTTGTTGAAGCCGGTTTTGTGCTGCTGTCTGCTACGTTGCTGGTGGGCTGGCTGTTTGCAGAGCAGCTGTATGGGCAGGGCCTGGCCTGGAAATGGAACCACAAGACCCTATTTTCAGTGCTTGCCTGGCTGACGTTTGCAGGCCTGTTGATAGGCCGGGCCAAGCTGGGTTTGCGTGGACTCAAGGCAGTGCGCGTGCTGTACCTGGGCTCCGGGCTGCTGCTGCTGGGTTATGCAGGCTCGCGCTTCGTGCTGGAAGTCATCCTTCAGCGGGCGTGATCCGGGCTATGAAATACATTCTTGTCTTTGCGCTGGTCATGGTCGGCTTTTGGCTCTGGCGAAATAACCGGCGTGCGGATACACAGCAGGACAACGAAACCCCGCCCGCCCTGCCCACAGAAATCGTGGCCTGTGATGTCTGCCACGTACATCTGCCGCGCTCTGAGGCCTTGACCGGGCCGGGCGGCGTGTACTGCTCTGCCGCGCACCGCAGCCAGGCTGAAGGCTGAATGAAAAAATCACTGGAATCATGGTTTGGTTCCTCTGACAGCCGATTCGGTGCGTGGGAGATGCCGGATACGGCGCAAAACCCCGGCTCATTTGGAAGGTTATGGCGCGCATTCATGACAGCGCGCGTCGTGATTGCCAGCGTCCTGGTGGTGTTGCAGGCCTTCGTTTACGTGCTGGGAAACACCAGCAACAGCTGGTCGATCGCAGTGTGTGCGGCTTACTTTTGTGCCACGCTGGGGCTGCTGCTGCTGGCCAGGCCGACCCAGCCTGGCAGCAGATTTGACGCGCAGTGGGCTTCGACCATTGGTGTGGATGTGGTGGTGTTTTCAGTCCTGAATTTTCTGCAGTCAGGCAGTATCAATTACACCCCGCTGTTTGCGCTACCGGTCCTGCTGGCATCCATACTGGGGCCTATTTTGCTGGCACTGGGCACGGCCGCCAGTGTGACGCTGCTGCTACTGGCCGATGCCTGGTGGATTTCCATTGAGACAGCTGGCGACCATGCCTCGCGCTTTCTTCAGTCAGGCTTGAGTGGTTCAGGGTTTTTTGTCGTGGCCTTGCTGGCCAACCAGCTGGCCTTGCGTCTGGTGCGCGAGGAGCAGCGGGCCAGAACCAGCCAGTCACAAGCGCGCATGCAGACGCAAGTCAACGAGCTGGTGGTCGAAACACTGTCTGACGGCGTTCTGGTCATTGACGCCGACGGCATGATCCGTTCGGCCAACCCGGCATCCAGACGTCTTCTGGAAATCCGTGAGCCGGCGCACACCCCCCCCTTTGTTTTGGCAACCGGGGCGGCCTGGCAACCCCTGGTTGACATCGCGCGTGAAACCTTCAGGCTCGGGCTGGCGCAAGAAGGCGATGTGAGCCTGCATCAATTGGGACGCAGCGCCAGAAGACTGCACGTGCGCACACGTCTGGCGGCTTCACACGACAGCAGATATGAAAGCCTGTGCGTGATGTTTCTTGAGGACCTGCGGGAAATGGAGGCTAAAGTGCGCACTGAAAAAATGGCCGCCATGGGCCGCATGTCTGCAGCAGTCGCCCATGAGATCAGGAATCCATTGGCAGCGATCTCCCAGGCCAATGCGCTTTTGGAAGAAGATTTGCAAAACCCGGCGCACCTCCAGCTCACCACCATGGTGGGCCAGAACGCACAGCGACTGGCAAAAATCGTGGACGACATACTGAATATTTCACGTGCAAAGGTACCTGGCTCCGCACGTCTTGCGGATGCGATCACCCTGGACAGCACGGTGCAACTGATGGCAGCCGACTGGGCACAACAAGCGGGTGCGGCCAGAATGATGCGCGTCACCCTGGGTGCAGGTCAGGCAACAGTCGTTTGTGATCCGGAGCATCTGCGCCGGGTGATGATCAACCTGCTGGACAATGCGCTGCGCTATGCCAGCCAGAATGCTGCCTCCATTGACGTTTCAACCAGCTTACCCCTGTCTGGACAGGCACAGCTTTGTGTCTGGAGTGACGGTCAGCCCTTGGAAGAAACGGTTCAAACCCATCTGTTTGAGCCTTTCTTTTCATCTGAAAGCCGCTCCAGTGGTTTGGGTCTGTATATTTGCAGGGAACTGTGCGAGCGCTATGGTGCCCTGATCGGCTACCAGCGCGCCATGCGCCACGGCGTGGAAGGCAACGAGTTTTTTGTGCTGTTCAACTCAGCTGGTCAGCGCGTTCATGGCCAGGCTGGCCACCCGCCCATTGACCAGACCCCTGCCCTGTGAGCCCCTGCCCCACCAGCTTTCATGATGTCATGATTCATCCGGGACCATGAAAACTGTTTCACGTCAACCATCATCATGCAAGTACCCGCCAGCAACTCCCGCCCGCAGCCAGCCCACATTCTTGTTGTAGATGACGAGCCCGACCTGCGTACCTTGTACGAACTGACCTTGCTGCGCGAAGGCTACCGGGTTGAAGCGGCTGGAGACCTGGCGCAGGCACGCCAGCACCTTCAGGACAGGCACTTTGACGCCGTCATCACCGACATGCGTCTGCCCGACGGCCTGGGCATGGAATTGCTGCGTGACATGGTGCGGCAGCAACGGCCTGAGCGTTGCGTGGTGATCACAGCGCATGGGTCTGCTGAAAACGCGGTGGAAGCACTCAAGGCCGGGGCGTTTGACTACCTCACCAAACCGGTTGATCTCAAGCAGTTCAGAAGTGTGGTGGCCTCTGCCATACAAAGTTCGCGGGCGACCAGCCTGGCGTCTGCGAACGAGCTTCAGGCCATCAGACGTGAAACGGTGAATCAACCGGTGCGTACAGACACAGGCAAGTCGGGCCCGGACAAACCGGTCACCGCAGCTGCTGCGCTGGACCGACTGGTCGGCCAGTCAGCTGTGATGCAAGCCATGAAGTCGCGTATCGCCAAGGTGGCAGCCAGCATGGCACCGGTACTTATACAGGGCGAATCAGGAACCGGCAAAGAACTGGTGGCAAGGGCCGTCCATGGCTGCAGCCACCGCGCCAGCGGCCCGTTTGTAGCGGTCAATTGCGGTGCCATTCCTGAAAATCTGCTGGAAGCCGAATTTTTTGGTGCGCGCAAGGGGGCCTACACGGGCTCGACGCAAGACAGGTCAGGGTATTTTCAGGCAGCCAAAGGGGGAACGCTGTTTCTGGACGAAATTGGCGACCTCCCGCTGGCGATGCAGTCAAAACTGTTGCGGGCGATTCAGGAACGGGTGGTCAGGCCTCTGGGCTCGTCCCAGGAAGACGCGGTTGATGTGCGCATTGTCAGCGCCACCCACAAAGCGCTTGATGCAGAGGTCGAAGCCGGACGGTTCCGCCAGGATCTGTTTTACCGGCTGAATGTCATCATGGTTCATGTCCCGCCATTGCGCGAGCGCCGGGAAGATCTGCCCGCGCTCTGCAACGCATTGCTGGCCCGGATCTGCCACGAATCCGGTGTGAGCGTGCCGGTGCTGACGCAACTTGTACTTGAGCAGCTGCAAACCTTGCAGCTCAACGGCAATGTACGGGAGCTGGAAAACATCCTTCACCGGGCCGTGGCACTGAGCGAGGAAAGCGAGCTGCATCTGGATGTACCGCACACGCAAACTGTAAAAGCAGCTGCAGCAGAAGCACCGCCCCTGCCCCTGCCCCTGCCCCCGCCTGTGCCTGTGCCTGTGCCCGCAAACCTGCAGGATTATCTGGATGCACAAGAACGCGAGATTCTGTGCAAGGTACTGCACGACACCCGCTTTAACCGCACTGCAGCGGCTACCCAGCTGGGCTTGAGTCTGCGCCAGATGCGTTACCGCATTGCGCGTCTGAACATCGCCCTGCCAGATAGCGAGGCTGCTGACAACGGTGATGGCCCAGACAACGCATGTCCCGACAATGACCGCAACTGAGTCTGCATGTGGCGCAGCGCCAGAACTCTGGCGCGCAGGCTGGTACCGCCATGCCAGAGCGCTTGTGTCTCCCAACCAGGGGCCGCGCCCTGACAATGCGAAGATTGACCTGGTTGTGATTCACTCCATCAGCTTGCCACCTGGAGAGTTTGGCAATCAGAATGTGCAGCGGCTGTTTACCAATCAGCTGGACTGGGATGAACACCCTTACTTTCAGGGCATACGCACCCTGAAAGTGTCGGCACACTTTTTTATCACCCGTTCTGGCGAACTGTGGCAATTTGTCAGCTGCGACGAGCGTGCCTGGCATGCAGGGCAGTCAAGCTATCGGGGCCGGGACAACTGCAACGATGACTCGATTGGCATTGAACTTGAGGGTCTTGAAGGAGGTACCTTTGAGATGCCCCAGTACGAGACCCTGGCCGTGCTGTGTGCTGCTGTCATGACACACTACCCTATCGAGCACCTTGCAGGTCACGAGCACATCGCTCCAGGCCGGAAAAAAGATCCGGGACCTGGCTTTGATTGGCCTTTTTTACAACGCTGCCTGGCAATGCCAGACCGGTATGTTCCAGGCCCTGACACAACAGGGCGCTGACAGGTGGTATGTCCGCATTGGATAAGGCCCGCCAGAGCATTCAACTGCATCTGGCTGTAACGTTATTGCTGCGCAGTATTCCGGATGAAAGAACAGCCGCATTCCGTAACAAAATTTTACATTGAAAAATTACACAAAAAACACTACCTGTAGTGTTTAAATTAAGTTTGGACACTAGCTGTAGTGTTTTGGTTTGCCTGCATTTGGTATGATTAAGGCACTTATAAACACTGGCAGATCGGCCATAAAAAAGTTCTGAACTGACACGGCAGACACTCGAGAGCCCTGCAATGGCTCGCGCTGGTCTTCAGGCAGAACGGCTCATGGTTGAAAACACATCAAACCTGACTCTACAAGCTCGTCGAAGTGCACCAACAGATCTGATCGGGTCCACAAAAACTCCTGATCAGTCAAATTTAAAAGAAAGTCCATGCAAACAGCCCAAAACACACTACCCGTTACCAGCAACGGGTCTGCCAGCGCTCCGCACATCGCATCGCGACATGCACCAGCCACTCCCATCAACAACTACCAGATCATCAGACGCAACGGTGCAGTGGTTCCGTTCGAGCCGAACAAAATTGCGATTGCCATGATGAAGGCCTTTCTGGCAGTACACGGTACACAGGGTGCTGCGTCCGTCAGTGTTCGCGAGACTGTTGACAGCCTGACCCAGACTGTCATGCGCGCCATGATGCGCTCACGCCCCGGTGGCGGCACCTTTCATATTGAAGACGTGCAAGACCAGGTTGAACTTGGCCTGATGCGTGGCGGGCACCATGAGATTGCCAGAGCCTATGTGCTGTATCGTGAAAAGCGCACACAAGAGCGCGCCCGCGAGATTCAGGCACACACGCCAGCAGCTGCCTTGCTGCACGTCATGGACGGTGGCAAACGGGTCGCCCTTGATGTGGCTCACCTGCGGGCACTGATTGAAGCCTCATGCGCCAACCTGGGTGCTGATGTCAAGCCGGACCCCATCATTGCAGAGACCATGCGCAACCTGTATGACGGCGTGCCGATTGATGAAGTTTACAAAGCGTCCATTCTGGCTGCCCGCACGCTGATCGAAAAAGACCCTGACTACACCTACGCCACGGCACGTCTGCTGATGCACACCATTCGTCGTGAAGTGCTGGGTGAAGAAGTTGCACATGAAGAAATGCAGACCCGCTACGCCGAGTATTTCCCCCAGTTCATCGCCAAAGGTGTGCAAAACGAGTTGCTTGATGAAAAGCTCCAGGAATTTGACCTGACCCGCCTGGGCGCAGCCCTCAAACCCGAGCGTGATCTGAAGTTTGACTACCTGGGCCTGCAGACATTGTTTGACCGCTATTTTTTGCATGTACGCAAACAGCGCATCGAATTGCCACAGGCTTTCTTCATGCGGGTGGCCATGGGTTTGTCGCTCAATGAAGTCAACCGCGAAGAACGCGCCATTGAGTTTTACGAAACCTTGTCGTCGTTTGACTTCATGTCCAGTACGCCGACATTGTTCAATTCAGGCACGCTGCGCTCGCAGCTGTCATCTTGCTACCTGACCACGGTCGCTGACGACCTGGGTGGAATTTATGACGCCATCAAGGAAAACGCGCTGCTGTCAAAGTTTGCGGGCGGTCTGGGCAACGACTGGACGCCCGTGCGCGCACTCGGTGCCCACATCAAAGGCACAAATGGCGAATCACAAGGCGTCGTGCCTTTTCTGAAAGTTGTCAACGACACAGCCGTTGCCGTCAATCAGGGCGGCAAGCGCAAGGGCGCGGTCTGCGCCTACCTTGAAACATGGCATCTGGACATCGAAGAGTTTCTGGAGTTGCGTAAAAATACCGGTGATGACCGCCGCCGTACGCACGACATGAACACCTCGAACTGGATTCCTGACCTGTTCATGCGCCGTGTGATGGAAAAAGGCACCTGGACCCTGTTTTCACCCAACGATACGCCTGATTTGCATGACAAGTTTGGTAAAGAATTCGAGAAGATTTATGTTGCCTACGAAGCCAGGGCTGCACGCGGCGAACTCAAACCGTCACGCATGCTGCAAGCAACGGACATGTGGCGCAAGATGCTCTCGATGCTGTTTGAAACTGGCCATCCCTGGATCACGTTCAAGGATGCCTGCAACATTCGCTCGCCCCAGCAGCACGCCGGTGTGGTCCATTCATCCAACCTGTGCACCGAGATCACACTCAACACCAGCGAAACAGAAACCGCCGTGTGCAACCTCGGCTCTGTCAACCTGGTTCAGCACCTGAAGGAAGACGTCGGCGGCAGCAAGGTTCTTGATCACGCGAAGTTGCAAAAAACCATCACCACCGCCATGCGCATGCTGGACAACGTGATTGACATCAATTACTACGCCGTTCAAAAAGCCCGTGACTCCAACATGCGTCACCGCCCGGTAGGTCTGGGGCTGATGGGCTTTCAGGATTGCCTGTATGAGCTGCGCGTGCCTTACGCATCCGATGCTGCAGTAGCCTTCGCAGACACATCGATGGAAGCGATTTGCTATTACGCCTACTGGGCTTCAACCGAGCTGGCCAAAGAACGTGGCAAATACGCCAGTTACAAGGGTTCGCTCTGGGATCAAGGCATATTGCCGCTCGATACCCTTGACATGCTGGCCGAGGAACGTGGTGGCTATGTGGAAGTTGACCGCTCTGCCACTATGGACTGGGACGCTCTGCGTGCAAAGATCGCGCAAAACGGTATGCGCAATTCCAACTGCGTGGCCATTGCGCCCACAGCGACCATCTCCAACATCATTGGTGTGGATGCCTGCATTGAACCCTGCTTTGGCAACCTGTCTGTCAAGTCCAATTTGTCTGGTGAGTTCACCGTCATCAACCACTACCTGGTACGCGACCTGAAAAGCCTGGGTCTGTGGGACGATGTCATGCTGGTTGACTTCAAACACTTCGATGGCTCACTGCGCCCGATTGATCGCATACCTCAAGACATCAAGGCGCTGTACGCCACGGCTTTTGAAGTCGAGACCGCATGGATTGTTGAAGCTGCCTCGCGTCGCCAGAAATGGATTGACCAGGCGCAATCCCTGAATATTTATATGGCGGGTGCGTCCGGTAAAAAACTCGACGAAACCTACAAACTGGCCTGGCGACGCGGCTTGAAAACCACTTACTACCTGCGCACACAAAGCGCCACACATGTCGAAAAATCAACCGTGCAGGCGGGCAAAATGAATTCGGTTTCGTCGGGCAGCATGCCCACAAATAACGTATCGAATAGCAGCATGAGCGCACTGGATGCAGCAGTGCTTGAAGCACAATCGCAGATGAATGCATCACCTGCAACTGACGTTAAATTTTGTGCCATCGACGACCCTGGTTGCGAGGCGTGCCAGTAAACATGCGGCCCCCTGTATGACACCACACGATAAAACTGTTCATGCCATCTGGTGTGGTGGTCCAACGTGTCAATTCGATGTCATAGAGCAACACAAATTTGCAGCTCTATGAATGAAAACTTTTCATTTTGTATTGCTGCTTTCATAATCAAAAAATACTGGAAATTACCATGCTGACCTGGGACGAAGAAGTCAAACCACCATCGCAAAAAACTTTTAACAGTGGTCCGTCCGGCGGCCATTCGATGAGTCTTCCGCCTTTTTCTTTTGCACCGCCGCAAGCGCAAGCACGCTTGCTCAACGACATCGCAATTGCACCAGCAAGCGCTGCATCAAATGCACCAGTCACCACTGCTGGAGCGGCTGCGCCTGCCGTCATGAAACGCGTCAAGGCTTCAGACAAGCGCATCATCAATGGTCAGACCGATGTGAACCAGCTGGTGCCCTTCAAATACAAATGGGCGTGGGAAAAATACCTTGCGACTTGCGCCAACCACTGGATGCCGCAAGAAGTCAACATGACCCGCGACATCGCGCTGTGGAAAGACCCGAACGGCCTGACTGAAGACGAGCGTCGCCTGGTCAAACGCAACCTTGGTTTTTTTGTCACCGCCGACTCGCTCGCTGCCAACAACATCGTGTTGGGCACCTACCGCCACATCACCGCGCCTGAATGCCGCCAGTTTCTGCTGCGTCAGGCTTTTGAGGAAGCCATTCACACCCATGCCTACCAGTACATCACTGAATCACTGGGTCTGGACGAAGCCGAGATTTTCAATGCGTATAACGAGGTGCAGTCCATCAAGGACAAGGACCAGTTCCTGATTCCGTTCATTGAAGTCATCTCCAACCCGCACTTCAAGACCGGCACCCCCGAAACCGACCAGACACTGCTCAAGTCGCTGATTGTGTTTGCCTGCCTCATGGAAGGCTTGTTCTTCTACGTCGGCTTCACGCAGATTCTTGCGCTTGGCCGCCAGAACAAAATGACAGGTGCTGCCGAGCAGTACCAATACATTTTGCGTGACGAGTCCATGCACTGCAACTTCGGCATTGACCTGATCAACCAGCTCAAGCTTGAAAATCCGCACCTGTGGACAGCTGAGTTCAAGGCAGAAATCAAGGCCCTGTTCATGCAGGCCGTAGAGCTTGAATACCGTTACGCTGAAGACACCATGCCACGGGGGGTGCTGGGGCTCAATGCCTCCATGTTCAAGGGCTACCTGCGCTACATCGCCAACCGTCGTGCCACCCAGATTGGCCTTGAGCCGCTTTTTGCCAATGAGGAAAATCCGTTTCCATGGATGAGCGAGATGATCGATCTCAAAAAGGAACGCAACTTTTTTGAAACCCGAGTGATTGAGTACCAGTCCGGCGGTGCCCTTTCCTGGGACTGATACATCACCGATTGAAACAGGACAGACAAAAACAACATGATTTCCAAAATTGCAATGCCCAACGACAGCGCCACAGAGCGCGCGCTGGGCAATGCTTCCGTGTTCGCGGTGCTGGGCCCGGTTATCCGTTGGCCCAACACTGTGAATCGCTTTGCGTACTCCAGGCGTGAAGTGCTACTTGCAACATGATCAAGGAGAAAACGATGGCAACTGCGAAAAAACCTGCGGCTAAAACAGCTGCTCCAGCAAAAACACCGGCGAAAGTACCGGCAACAAAAACAGTGGCCAAGAAAGCCCCTGCTAAAAAAGTAGTCGCCAAAACGGCACCAGTAAAAGCGGCACCAACAAAAACCGTATCGGTAAAAGCGGTACCGGCAAAGTCGGCACCGGCAAAAGCGGCACCGGTGAAAAAAGTAGCTGCCAAAAAAGCTGCTGTCAAGCAAGTGGTTACGAAAGCCGCCCCTTCAAAAGCAGCGCCAGCAAAAGCAGCGCAGGCAAAAACGGTGCCAGCAAAAAATGCAGTCGTCAAGAAAGCACCTGCTAAAAAAGTGGCTGTAAAAAAAGTCCCTGAGAAAAAAGCTGAAGCCAAGGTGGTGGAGAAAAAGCCTGCTGCAAAGAAAGTTGTGAAAAAGCCCGCTTCGAAAGCCGCGAAAACACCTGCTGTCAAAGCACCCGCTACACCGGCTGTCACCACAACAGCAGCCCAAACTGTCCTGAACCCGCAAGCTGCCTGGCCGTTTCCTAAAGGAACCAAGCCATAAGCAGCAAGAACCGTTTGCTTGAAAGGCCCAGCTTCCCGGATGCTGGGCTTTTTTTATTTGTGCCAGTGGGGCTCACTGACAGATATCAACATCGCAAGCACTGTTAAATGCACAGCGAGTATCCCCGTAAATCTTGTTTTATTCCATTTTCAGATCGATGGGAAATTAGGCGAGAAGCTGCAGACAGTGCCTTGGCACGGCAAGGCGAAGCAACAACATATCGTATGGAAATGGAAATGGAAATGGAATTATTTCCGGTTTATTTGATTGCAAGCGTCTATTCGCCCCGGTTACGCATCCAGTCAGCTGTCTGAAAAAACGAGGCGTTCAGGCGGACTCTTAACGCTTCATCCACACCCGTCTCTTCCATCGCCTGGTTCATGCAAGCCAGCCACTGGTCACGCTCGATGATGCCAATCGGGCTACCCCCGGTTTGCTCGGGCATGTGGCGCATGCGCAGCCGGGGATGGCCAAAGCGCTCGGTGTAGTGCTGGGGGCCGCCCAGCCAGCCGCATAAAAACCAGAACAGGCGCTGACGGGCGTTGTCCAGCGGCCCTGGGTGGGCAGCGCGCAGGGCGTTATAGCCGGCCTCCAGGTCCATCAGGTCATAAAAACGCTCAACAAGTACTCTGACAGGCTCTTCGCCCCCGATCCAGGCGAAAGGGGTGTCAAACTCTGGTTTTTCCTGAATTTGCATGGCGGGCCTCCGTTACTTTGCTTGTTGCGTTATTGCGCTTTTCGCAGCGTCTCGACCACCGGCGTATTGAGCACCGAGCGCAAACCCCACCAGCCCGCCGCCAGCGCCAGTGCCGCACCGGCCAGGCTCCCGAACAGCGGCACCGTCCAGGAGCCGGTCCAGCTGAAGTCAAACACGTAACGCGCCAGACCCCAGCCCACGGCCAGCGCCACCACAGACGCTAAAAACCCGGCCAGCAAGCCCACGCCCGCCAGCTCGGCACGCTGCACCTGTCGCAACAGCGAGGCCCGGGCCCCCACGGCGCGCATGATGGCAAACTCCCGGGCGCGCTCTTCACGGGTAGCCGTGATAGCGGCAAACAGCACCACCAGCCCGGCGGCCAGCGTGAAGCCGAACAAAAACTCCACTGCGCGAATCACCTGGTCAAGTACGCGCTGTACCTGCGCCAGTGTGCTGCTCATATCGACATTGGTGATGTTGGGAAACGCTTTGACCAGCGTGTTGTCAAAGCTTTGTGCCTTTGCCTGGCCTGCCACCGGCGCGGGGGCTTCCGGCGCGCGGAAGGCGCTGATATATGACACCGGCACGTCAGCTAACTCATCAACCGTGTACATCACAAAAAAGTTGACGTGCAGCGAGCCCCAATCGACCTTGCGCAGGCTGGTGATTTTGGCCTCGCTGGTCTGGCCGCCCATGTCAAAGCGCAAGCTGTCGCCCAGCTTGAGACCCAAGGTTTTGGCCAGGCCTTCTTCCACACTGAGCGCATCTTTTTCACCAGGTGTCCATTGGCCTGCCACGGTCTGGTTGTAGTCAGGTTGCTCGCGGCTGTTGGACAGGTTGAACTCCCGGTCCACCAGGCGTTTGGCACGCTCGTCTTCAAAATCATCAGGCGTGACAGGTTTGCCGTTCACCGCCACCAGACGCCCACGAATCATCGGGTACCAGTCAAATTTTTTGACACCGCCATCGCGTAGCGCTTGCTGGAATGCCGCGCCCTGCTCGGGCTGCACGTTGATAACAAAGCGGTTCGGCGCATCGGGCGGTGTGGCCTTGCGCCAGCTGCTGATCAGGTCCGTTCTTAAAAGCACCAGCAGCATGAGCGCCAGCAAACCCACTGCCAGCGCGCTGGTCTGCACCACGGCATACACCGGCCGGGCTGACAACTGGCGCGTGGCCAGCACCAGCCAGCGTGGGGCCACGTCTTCATTGACGCTGGCCCTGAGCAGCTTGACCGCCGCGTAGCTCGCTACTGCAAACACCCCCACCGCAGCTGCAAAGCCGCCCACGGCAATCAGGCCCAGCTTCAAATCGCTGCTGGCAGCTACCAGCAGCGCTGCAAAACCCAGCACGCCCACGCCCAGTACCGCCATCGATGCAGGTTTTAAATTGCCCACATCACGGCGAATCACGCGCAATGGCGGCACTTGGGCCAGTTGCAGCACGGGCGGCAAGCCAAAGGCCAGCAACAACGTCAGGCCCATGCCCATGCCAAAAATGACGGGCCAGATGGTCGCTGCAGGCAGTGCGGTTTCCACCAGGCCTGCCAGCAGCAGCACAAAACCGTAATGCACCGCAAAGCCCACTGCCACGCCCAATGCGCTGGCTGCCAGCCCGGCCAAAACAAACTCAAACGCGTAAGCCAGCGCAATGGTGCGTTGCGGCTGGCCCAGCACGCGCAGCATGGCGCAGTCGTCCAGATGCTTGGCTGCAAAACCCCGCGCCACAATGGCCACAGCGACCGCGCTGAGCAAGGCAGCGAGCAAGGCCACCAGGTTTAAAAACTTCTCCGCCCGGTCCAGCGTCTGCTTCATCTCCGGGCTACCGGATTCAAGCGATTCGAGCCGCACACCGCGCACGCCCGATTGCTCAAACGGCTTTTTAATCTCTTCATTGGCCCACTTGACGTACGCACTAACCGCCTTTTCATCACCCGCCACGGCAAAGCGGTAGCTGGTGCGGCTGGCTGGCTGGATCAGGTTGGTAGCGGCCACATCTGCCGCATTGACCATCGCACGGGGCGAAAAGCTGACAAAGCCCGCGCCCCGGTCAGGCTCTTGCACGATCACCCGCGTGAGCTTGAAGCTGGCGTCACCCATGAGCAGGGTCTGGCCCAGCTTGAGGCCGAGGCTGTCGAGCAGGGACGGATCGACCCAGGCCGTGCCGGGTGCAGGGATCTCGCGGGTGCTGCTGCCAGCGATGCCTTCTGTGCTGCCAGACACCGTCAGGCTGCCACGCAGCGGATAGCCTGAAGGCACCGCCTTGAAGGCGACCAGTTTGCTGGCCCCGCCATCGGCGTCACTGGCGCGGGCCATCGTCGGAAAGGTAACGGTTGAAGCCGCTTTGAGGCCCAACGCCTGCGCTTTGGCAATAAACGCAGCGGGTGTGATACCGTCACTGCGAACCACCGCGTCACCGCCCAGCAGCTGCCGGGCATCACGCTGCAAGCCACCCTTGAGCCGGTCGGCAAAAAAGCCAACAGCAGTGAGCGCCGCCACAGCCAGCGTAACGGCGACGATGAGCAAACGCAATTCGCCAGCGCGCAGATCACGCAGCAGGGTGCGCCAGCCCAGTTTGATGAAAAGTGTGTTCATGACGTCACCATAACGCAGAACGGGAAAACCCCAGGAGTGTGGGGCTGGTCGATTCAGCCCGCCAGGCCAGGCTCCAGCTGCAGGCGCTGGGCGTGGGTATAGCAAAGAAAGCGCTTGTTGGTAGCCCGGCCAATCGCGCACAGCCCGACCTTTTGCGCGACCTGATGCCCCATTTGCGTGATGCCACTGCGCGAGACCACGATCGGCACGCCCATCTGGGCCGACTTGATGACCATTTCACTGGTCAGGCGGCCTGTGGTGTAGAAGACTTTTCCAGCATCTGGCGATACGGCATCTGGATGCATATTCATCCACCCTGCGATAGTGTCTATGGCATTATGGCGGCCCACATCTTCAACGAATAACAACATCCCAGGCTCGCCCGTTGTAAGAGAAAACAGGGCGCAGGCATGGACTGATCCAGACGACTTGTACGTTGTTTCTTTCAGCCGTATGGTGTTGACCAGAGCGTAAAGCTGGGTCTGTGACATCGCAGTGTGCACAGGCAACTGGATCTGCTCGACATCGTCCATCAAACCACCAAACACACTGCCCTGCCCGCAACCGGTAGTCACCACCCGTCTGGACGTTTTTTCTTCAATGTCTGCAATGCCGCTTCTGGTTTTGACGGCGGCCGCGCCTACGTCCCAATCAACCGTGATGGACTCGATTTCTGTGGCGTCCCTGATGAGCCGCTGATTGCACAAATAACCCAGCACCAGCAGCTCGGGGTGCGCGCCGAGCGTCATCAGCGTGACCAGTTCGCGCTTGTCCACATACACCGTCAGCGCACGCTCTGCAGGAATCGACACGCTGATATGTTCGCCAAACTCATTGATTGCACTTACGTCGCAAGTCAGCGGTGCTTGGGCCTGGGTCAGAAAAGGCAGAGACCTCACTAGCTGGCCAAGGTTTGCGTACCCTGTGCTTGCGTACCATAGCCCGACACGCTGGCCACCTGTCCACCCCGGCGAATGGCGACCGCGCAGTACTTGAATTCGGGGATTTTTCCGAACGGGTCCAGCGCCGCATTGGTCATCAGGTTGGCGGCCGCCTCGTAGTAGGCAAACGGCATGAAGACCGCACCTTGCGGCGTACCGTCATCACGCCGCACATGAATGGCGACTTCTCCCCGGCGTGACTGCACGGTAATCACATCGCCCGCCGTCAAGCCCATCTCGGCCAGGTCAGCCCCGCACATCGAGGCAGTCGCCATCGGCTCGATCGCATCCAGCACAGTTGCACGTCGCGTCATGCTGCCGGTGTGCCAGTGCTCCAGCTGGCGACCCGTGATGAGTACAAACGGGTAATCGGCATCGGGCCGTTCGTTGGCCGGAATGATGTCTGCGGGCACCAGACGAACG
>JBBRMH010000089.1:0-16630 GCA_038230935.1 Burkholderiales bacterium
ATGGCAACCATTCCCATCACCAAGATCGGCTCTGAAAAACTCAAGGCCGAGCTGCACCAGCTGAAAACCGTTGACCGCCCCTGGGTCATCAACGCGATTTCAGAAGCGCGTGCGCAGGGCGACCTGAGCGAGAACGCCGAATACGAAGCTGCCAAAGACCGCCAGGGATTCGTTGAGGGCCGGATTCAGGAAATTGAAGGCAAGCTGTCGGTGGCACAAATCATTGACCCGTCCGAGATGGACGCGGGCGGCAGGGTGGTGTTTGGCTCCACGATTGAGCTGCAGGATGAAGACACCGGCAACAAAGTAACCTACCAGATCGTCGGCGAAGACGAGGCCGACATCAAGTTTGGCCGCGTCAACATCGGCTCGCCGGTTGCCCGTGCCCTGATTGGCAAGGATGAAGGCGACTCGGTGGACGTGATGGCGCCGGGCGGCATCAAACGCTACGAAATCATCGCCGTCAAGTACATATGAGCCCCCACGATCGCGCACTGCGTGTCGCTCTCTGCCCCCCGAGGGGGCCGCTGCGCCTGCGGCCTGGCAAAGCCAGTTCCGCGGCCCCTGCTTGCAAAGACACACCCCTGCGCTGTCCCTCTGCGTATCGCTTCCTGCCCCTGCGGCCTGGCAAAGCCAGTTCCGCGGCCCCTGCTTGAAAGATACATTTGATGCGCTACCGTTTTGGTCAGATGTTTGCAGCACTGTGGTGGGGCAGCCTGACGGGTTTGGGGTTTGTCGTCGTTCCCATGCTGTTTACTTACATGCCAAGCCCAGCCGCTGCAGGCGCAATGGCTGCCAAGCTGTTCACTGCGCAGGCCTGGCTGAGCATTGCCTGCGCGATGCTGCTGCTGCTTGCTTTTAACCCAAAACAGGCTCCAGGGCATGATTTGCGTGCGCAAGCAGCTATCAAATTCATAGTAGCCGCCTTTTTGCTGGTGGTACTGGTCGAGTTTGGCCTGTCGCCGCGGATTGTGAGTGCGCGGGTTGATGGCGGCAACCTCAAGCTGCTGCACGGGTTGGGCAGCGCCATGTATTTTGGGCAGTGGGTGTGTTCAGGCTTCGCGCTTTGGATCCTGAGTTCGGCTGCATCCGTATCCAGCACAGCGGCACAGGCAGTGCACGGTGACTCGGCGCAGGAAAACTAAGGGCATTCCTCTAAGGGCATTTCTGCCCCACTTTTGCTGTTCACCCGTGCCTGAACACAACCGTTTTCAGCACAGAAAATCCGTTCAGCGCCTCGAACCCCTTTTCGCGCCCATAGCCGGACGATTTCACACCGCCAAACGGCAGCTCAACGCCACCGCCTGCGCCGTAGTTGTTGATGAAGACCTGGCCTGCGCGGATCTTTTTGGCCATGCGAAACTGGCGCCCACCGTCGGCTGTCCAGACTGCTGCGACCAGGCCAAACTGTGTGGCATTGGCCAGCTCGATGGCGTGTGCTTCATCGCGAAAAGGCATGGCGCACAGCACCGGGCCAAAGACTTCTTCCTGCGCCAGCCGGTGCGTCACGGGCACATCGCGCAGCAAAGTAGGCACCTGGTAGAAGCCAGTGTCAGGTGCCTCGTCCACAATCTGGCCTTGCGCCACCATGGGGATGCCCGCCACCTGGGCATCGCTCAAAAAATCCCACACACGCTGCTGCTGGCTCTGGCGAATCAGCGGGCCCACATCCAGGTCCATTGCCGCCGGGCCGACGCGCAGGTTTTCAAATGCCTGGCCGAGTCGCCCCAAGAGCGGCTCGTAAATGCTTTGCTCGATTAGCAAGCGCGAGCCCGCCGAGCAGGTTTGCCCGGCGTTTTGCACGATGGCGTTGATGATGGCGGGAATAGCAGCGTCGAGGTCAGCGTCGGCAAACACGATTTGCGGGCTCTTGCCACCGAGTTCCAGCGTGACCGGGCAATGGCGGCTGGCGGCCACCTGCTGGATCAGCGTGCCGACGCTGGGGCTGCCTGTGAAGCTGATGTGGTCAATGCCTTTGTGGCGCGCCAATGCATCACCGACTTCATGGCCGTAGCCGGTGACGATGTTGATGACCCCGGCAGGAAAGCCGACTTCTGCGGCCAGTTGCGCCACCCGGATCATTGACAGGCAGGCGTCTTCGCTGGGCTTGACGACGCACACATTGCCAGCGGCCAGTGCACCGCCCACACTGCGGCCAAAAATCTGCATCGGGTAGTTCCACGGGATGATGTGGCCCGTGACACCGTGCGGCTCGCGCCAGGTCAAAACGCTGAACCCGTTCTGGTAGGGAAGGGTGTCGCCGTGCAGTTTGTCGCACGCGCCGGCATAAAACTCAAAGTAGCGTGCCAGTGCAGCAGCATCCGCCTTCGCCTGCCTGACCGGCTTGCCGCAGTCGCGCTGCTCGATCAAGGCCAGCTCGTCGGCGTGTTCTGCCACCTTGTTTGAAAGCTTCATCAAAAGCCGACCCCGCTCGGCGGCAGTGATGTGCTGCCAGACCATGTCAAAGCCCTCACGGGCGGCGTTGACAGCAGATTCGATGTCGCTGGCATTGCTGCGCTGAATCTCGTCGTAGACCTGCCCGTCCGATGGGTCAATGACGGGAATGGTTTTGCCGGAAGAAGAGGCGACAGACGTGTTGGCGATGTAGTTCAATTGCATGACTCTATTGTGATGGCTTGTGATGGCTTTGTTGCTGCAGGCGCGCCAGCAGCTGCCTTGTGGCATTTCTGTATCAATATTTAGAGACAACGCACGGCGACTGGAGGCATCGTCAGGTCTGAATCAGTAAAATAGGGGTAAATCTGCAGCGAGCGATCAGCTCTTGACTCTTGCAGTCATCGCGTTTTTTATTCTTCCGAACATTTACTTCAATATCCACCCCAAAATGTCTCTCAACAAAGTTACCCCCGGCAAAAACGTCCCCGAGTCTTTTAACGTGATCATTGAAATTGCGATGAACGCCGACCCGGTGAAGTACGAAGTGGACAAAGAATCCGGCGCGCTGTTTGTGGACCGTTTCATGAGCACGGCCATGCATTACCCGACCAACTACGGCTACGTGCCCCAGACTTTGAGCGGCGACGGCGACCCGGTCGATGTGCTGGTGATCACCCCCGTGCCTTTGATCCCCGGCGTTGTCGTGACCTGCCGCGCCATCGGTATCTTGAAGATGACAGACGAGGCCGGAGAAGATGGCAAGGTGCTGGCAGTGCCGATTGACAAGAAGTGCTCGCTTTATACCCACTGGCAAAAGCCTGAAGACATGAACCCGCTGCGCCTGAAAACCATTGCCCATTTTTTTGAGCACTACAAAGACCTCGAAGTTGGCAAGTGGGTCAGGATCAGCGGCTGGGAAGGCCCGGAAGCTGCCAAAAAAGAAATCACCGACGGTGTTGCCAACTACCTGGCGGCCAACAAGACCTGAGAAGGCCTGAGCGGGCTGCCAGGCGCTTAACTTCTGGAGGCGTCCGGATAAATCAGCCCACGCAGGCGGCCCTTGTCCTGTTTGGCAAAAGCCTGCCACTGGCCTTCTGCCTGCGCCAGCCGGTCGGCGACAGCCCACCACGCGCTGGGGTTAAAACCCAAGCCGATGTGGCTGGCCAGTACTTCGATGTTTTCTGTCCTGGGATTGGCAGCACTGGGTTTTTGAATGCTGGCCTGCCAGGCCACCACGCCATCGGTGCGCGAGTAAATGCTGGTAGTGGGCACGGGCGGTGCAGCGGGCAGGTTGTAGCTGCCTGAGACGCGCTCAATGTCGTGGCCACTGGTCAGCTGGTACACACGCCAGGCGTTGGTGGCCTTGTGCGAGCCTGCAAATGGTGTGCCCAGCGTGATCACACTGCGCACCATATCAGGCATTTCTTTGGCCAACTCGCGTGCGTACACCCCGCCCAGGCTCCAGCCAATCAGGCTGACTTTGCTGCCAATGCTTTCAAACGTCCGGACGAGGTTGCTTTTGGCTTCGTCCAGCACGCCGGCGCGCGGGCCAAAGTTAAAACCCTGCTCCCAACCCCAGGCGTTGTAGTTCAATGACTGCAAATACTGGCGCAGCGGCACCGTCGAGGCGTCGTTGGCAGACAGACCCGGAAACACCATCACCGCATGACCATCGCCCCGGGGCGCCTTGGCCAGCAGTGGCCACGCTGGCAGCAGCGCACCAAACTCCCAAAACGCCCGAAACTCCAGTGCCATCAGCCAGGCGCTGGGCGGCTGGTCATGAAGCACTGACGTCGGGTGTGGTGGCTGGCTTGATGGCTTTCGGGGTGCGTTTGACGGTTTTGGCTTTTTTAACGACGGATTGGCCATGGCTTGAAGCATTGGATGGAGTGGTGTTTTTGAGTGCTGAACCAGTATCTGCGCGCTTTTCTGTTTTGACGGGGACGGGTTGAGTGAGCGCAGCCGATTTCGTCACTTGCGGGACTGCGGTTCTGCGGGTTTTTACTAGAACCTGAGGCTCGGATACCGCTTGTGCAGGCTCGACGCTGGCCGGGACGGGTGCTGTTGCCAGCAAAGCCTGTGCCTCGGCAAACGCCGCTTCAATCGCATGGGCCAGGTCCTGGGCATACGGCAGTGCCTGTTTGTCCGCAACAATGCCAAAGTCAACCTTCCCTGCATAGGTTTGAATGGTGACGTTCAGTGCCAGACCATGAATGATGATGGACAGCGGGTGAAAGCTCAAAAACTGTGCGCCGGCCAGGAACAAAGGCACGGGTGGGCCGGGCACGTTGGAAATCGCCAGATTGGCCACCATGGGCAGGCGGCTGGCGATGCCGCTTTTGCCATAGGCGCTAAACGCCATTTTGGCCGCGCCGCCGACCAGCCACGGTGCCAGCAGGGATGGGTAGTCTGTCGGCAGCAAGCCCTTGAGGCTTTGCATCGAGGTTTTGACCTTGGCGGTTGAGGCCATGATGGCGTTCATGCGCTTGATCGGGTTGGCCAGATGCGTACCCAGCTCGACCAGGCTCATGCTGACCTGGTTGCCCAGGTTGGTAGCGTCTGACTCGCCGCCCGGAGTGTCATTCGGGCGAAGCGACACGGGCATGGCCGCCACCATTGATTTTTTAGGCAGGCTGTGGTGCTGCGTCAGGTAGCTGCGCAGTGCGGTCGAGCAGATCCACAGCACGATGTCGTTGAAAGAGCCGCCCACCGCCTTGCCCATGGCCTTGCATTCAGCCAGCGGAACTGTTGCCGTGACAAACACCCGGCCAGATGCAATGCCCGCGTTAAACGGCGTCTTGGGGGCCAGCCGCACCGGCATTTTTGCCTTGCCCCCTGCGGCTTGGCCGATGGACTGGCGTGCCAGCGTGCTGCCCAGGGTGCTTGCGGCAAGCGGCAGCGCTTTGGCCGCCTTGACGATTTGCCCGAGCGAGCTGGAAAACACCGAGCCAATCATCTTGCCCAGCTTGAGGTCAGACGCCAGTTTGCGCCGCCGGGCCGGGTCGGGCGGCGCGACTTCACGCGGCACCGGGCTCAAATCCAGCATGGCATTGGCCAGCATGACACCGCCCTTGCCGTCCAGCGCTGCGTGGTGGATTTTGGAGAAAAACCCGGCAACGACCTTGCCGCCTTGCGCTTTACCTTGTGCTTTACCGTGTGTATTGGGCAGCAGGATGCGGTCAAACACATAAAACTCCCAGAGCGGAAAGTTGCGGTCTATCAGTTCGCCATGCAACTCGGCACACAGCTTGTGGGCTTCGGCCAGCGTCATGGGCGCAGTCCCTTTTTTGGCGTTGTCAGCCCGCCGGATGTGAAAGCTGATGTCCACCGCATCTGCTTCTACCCACAGCGGGTGGCCCAGGTCCAGTGGCATGAACACCAGCTTGCGGCTAAAAACCGGGGCCAGGTGCATGCGTTTGGCAATGTGCTTTGTCACCTCCTGGTGAAAGCTGCCCTTGAAGCCTGCGGGCAACTCGCATAAATTGAACGACCCCACATGCATGGGCATTTCAGGCGTTTCGAGGTATAAAAAGGTGGCATCTAGGCCAGTTAGTGATTTCATCGCTGCGCTATGTCCGAAGTCTTGGGTAGGCAAACCTTAACCGAGAGCAGGGGCATTTGCCATCAGGGTTTGCTCAGATACGGGCATGAGGTTTTATTCGTTGAATCGGATAACCTTGCGTTGATAACCGGTCTTTGTGTCCTGCGGGTTTCTGTCCTATGGCACAGGCGCATTACAACCCAGCAGCGTCTGCGCATCACCCGTCATGTCCGGCAGGGGCGATGCCTTGGCAAGCGCCAGCCACACATTGAACGGCAAGTCTGTACGTGCACGACGCGGTGCTGCGCGGGCCACGACCAGACGCTGTTTTTCGAGCATCATGACGCCGCACTCTAGAGGCACCTCGTCGGGTGCACCAATCGGCCGCCCCTTCGCATCAGCGCCCAGCACATACCAGCACTCGCCACCCAGGTCGAGGTAAGCTGCACGCTTTTCTGGCCGGCGCAGGTCGCCGAGCAAGTCAGACCGGCTGACCTTGATCTCGTGAACGATCGGGTCCACGTAGGCCGCTACCGACGTATTGCGGATTGAAAAAACGTCGGGCTTGACCATGCACCAGCGTTGCGGGCCGCCAACGCTCGCTGGATCAAGCCGGGCACGCAACGCCAGTCCACGCCATGTAATGCGGCCCGCCCGCGCCATCTCGCCAGCCACCACGCCCACCAGAGCTTCGTGTTTCGAGAGGGAAAAACGGTTGCTGGCAAGCGAGGCGGCCAGGCACGCCACCCCGGCGTCCGTCAGGCGCAGTGTTTCGTGACCCATGGCGTTGCCCACCCTTTGTAACAAGCCTGCCGCGAGCAGCTCGATTTCAAGCATGTCCTGACAAGGCCATCCGGCGGAGCGGTACACCTCGCGCAGACGCCGGGTTTGCGCACGGCCCAGCGGCATGACTGCCCCTGTTGGAGCACATGGGCTCTGGACCCATGCATCTGCGAGAGGCGACATCAAGGTGGTGTGGCCTTGAACGGCGTGCGCCGCTCAAGCTCCTCCATATAGTTGCCGATGCCTGCACCCTCACGCTCTAAAAAGCGCTCGATGGCATCGGCAAACGAAGGATGGGCCAGCCAGTGCGCGCTGGTGGTTTTGACAGGTAAAAGTGCACGGGCCATCTTGTGTTCGCCTTGCGCACCGCCTTCAAAACGCGCAAAGCCGTGTTCAATGCACCACTGCAGGGGCTGGTAGTAGCAGGCTTCAAAGTGCAGGCAATCGACTCTCGCGAGAGCCCCCCAGTAGCGGCCATAAGCCGTCAGGCGTGGCTCGGCACCCGCCTCAACCTGGGCCTGACTTTGAGTATCATTTTGGCCTGTAGGGTAGGTATTACGGGCACCTACAGCTATTAAACTAATAGCAATCGATTGGGGTGTTGCGCCGCCGTTGTACTCGGCCACAAACAGCAGCCAGTTCTCGGGCATGGTGTCCTGCATGCGCTGGAAGAAGTCCCGGCTCAGGTAAGGTGCATTGCCGTGCTCGTAGTAAGTACGCTCGTAGCAGCGGTAGAAAAAATCCCAGTCGCTACTCGAAATATCTTTGCCCAGCGACCAGCGAAACGTGATCCCGGCATCAGCCACCTTGCGCCGTTCCTGACGGATTTTCTTGCGCTTTTCCTGGCTCAGCGACATCAGGAAATCGTCGAAATTGGCGTAACCGCAGCTGACAGCTGCTGATATGTCTTCCTGCAAGCCAGGGCCGCGGAACTGGCTTTGCCAGGCCGCAGGCTGCTGGCTGCGGCTCGGAGCTCGCCCGCGCGGGCTTGGACAGCCTGCAGATGCGACGCCTCTGGCGGCGTTGCGCCCTGCAAGGGCAGCGGCCCCCTCGGGGCTGGAGCCTGCGGCTCCAGACCTGCTTGAGCTGGTCTGGACTGGCTCCAGAAGCGAAGCCTCTGGCAAGCGGTGGCCTGCAAGGTGCAGCGAACCGCGCGTTGTGGGGAGCGTGGGGGCCACATTCGTCCAGTGAAATTGAACGGTGTGCCTGAGCATCAGACCCGCTTCCTCGCAGGCCGCCACATCTGCGTCATCTGCAAACAGCAGGTGCAGCGATGACAGGTTTTCTTCTTCACACCAGGCTGTCAGGGCCTTGACCAGCAGCGTGCGCTCCGCCGCATTGCGTGCCAGCAAGCGCGGGCCGGGCACGGGCGTGAACGGCGCGGCAACCAGCGCCTTGGGGTAATAAGCCAAACCATGCTGCTGGTAGGCGTTGGCCCAGGCATGGTCAAACACATACTCGCCGTAGGAGTGGCTCTTGAGGTAAAGCGCACAGGCCGCTGCCAGCGTTTTGCCTTGCCACAGCGTGACAAAGCGTGGCGTCCAGCCGGTTTTGGGTGTGGCGCTGCCGCTTTGGTGCATGGCAGCGAGGTATTCGTGGCGCATGAAGGGGTTGAGCACGCCATCCGGACTTTGCATGGCCAGCAGTGCGTTCCAGTCGGAACCAGAGACATCCAGCGGCGAATCCAGCACGCGGATGACATAATCTTCAGATGGTTTGGTCACATTGATAACACGTTGTTGGAGCTTCCGTTGCTACTTAAAATTTGCGTTGCCCAATTGAACTATTGCGTTGGCGACATGCCGGGTAACGCGCAGAAAATTATTCGTGCAGCCCGCACCGCTTACGCCGAAGGGTCCCGGCTGGTGCTCACGCCTGAACTGGCGATTTGCGGGTATGCAGCAGAAGACCTGTTTTTGCGCGCATCGTTCATTCAGGCCTGTGATGATGCCGTTAATCTGGTGGCCCGCGAGTTGGCCGGGTTAAAGGGCTTGACTGTGGTGGTGGGCACGCCCACGCTCAGCAATGCCTCTCTGGACGATGACGCACCGGGCGGCGTGCGTACCAAAAGCATGGCCGTGCAGCAGCGCCACAATGCAGCGCGCGTGCTGCAAGAGGGGCGCGTACTGCACACCTACGCCAAACGCGAGTTGCCCAACTACCAGGTGTTTGACGAACGCCGTTACTTCACGCCGGGTGAGGGTACTTGCGTTTTTCCAGTCATTACAGTCGGTGGCGAGACCATCAACATCGGCCTGCTGATCTGCGAAGACGCCTGGTTTGAAGAGCCCGCCCGGCTGGCCAGGCAAGCTGGTGCCGAACTACTGGTGGTGATCAACGCTTCGCCCTTTCACGTGGGCAAAGGGGACGAACGTGAAATCATGATGCGCCGCCGGGTACTGGCGACTGGCCTGCCGCTGATTTATGCACACATGGTGGGCGGGCAGGACGAGATCGTGTTTGAGGGCCGCTCATTTGCACTGCAAGCCGATGGCGCGCTGGCTGGCAGGGCCGAGAGCTTCAAGGAAAATCTGTTCATGGTGCAGGCAGAACGTGCGCCAGATGCTATTGAATTAATAGCAACTATCACACCCGAGCGCAGCCTGGACGCCGACCTGTGGGATGCGCTGGTGCTGGGTGTGCGCGACTATCTGGGTAAAAATGGCTTTCCTGGTGCCTTGCTGGGCTTGTCAGGTGGCATTGACTCCGCGCTGGTGCTGGCCATTGCGGTCGATGCTTTGGGTGCCGACAAGGTCCGTACCGTGATGATGCCGTCGCCGTACACCGCCGATATTTCATGGATTGATGCGCGAGACATGGCCGGGCGCATGCAGGTGCGCTACGACGAAATCTCCATCATTCCCGAGTTTGAAGCCTTCAAGACATCTTTGAGCAGCGAGTTCAAGGGCCTCAAAGAAGACACCACCGAAGAAAACATTCAGGCGCGTATCCGGGGGGTATTTTTGATGGCGCTGTCCAACAAGTTTGGCGGCATTGTGCTGACCACGGGCAACAAAAGCGAGTTGGCGACGGGTTATTGCACACTTTACGGCGACATGGCGGGCGGCTTTGCCGTCATCAAGGATTTGCTTAAAACCACCGTGTTCCGGCTGGCACGCTGGCGTAACGAAAACGACCCCTACGGCACCGGTAGCCAGCCGATTCCCGAGCGCATCATCACGCGCCCGCCCAGCGCCGAGCTAAAAGCCGACCAGACCGACCAGGACAGCTTGCCGCCTTACGAGGTGCTCGACGCCATTTTGGAGCGCTACATGGAAGACGACCAGAGCATTGCGCACATCGTGGCCTCGGGCTTTGATGCGGCTGTGGTCGAACGCATCACACGCCTGATTAAAGTCAACGAGTACAAAAGACGGCAAGCCCCGGTGGGCATCCGGGTTACCCACAGAAGTTTTGGCAAAGATTGGCGCTACCCTATCACCAGCAAATTCCGTTCCTGAAAATTAGTAACTACGCAGGTATCAGGGCAGAAGTTTCCAACGCAAAGACGCTAAAGCGCAAAGAACGCGAAGTAACAAGACCCCATGGATTGGCTTTGCGAGCTTTGCATCTTTGCGACTTTGCGCTGGAAGCTTTGTCTGGTCGCCTTGCTCAGTAGCCGCAACAATTTGACCCTTTGACCACCAGATTACCCACGGAGACACCCCAATGAAACAAATTACAGCCATCCTCAAGCCCTTCAAACTCGAAGAAGTCCGTGAGGCCTTGGCCGAGTGTGGTGTGACTGGCCTGACGGTGACCGAGGTCAAGGGGTTTGGGCGTCAAAAAGGCCACACTGAGCTGTACCGGGGTGCCGAGTACGTGGTGGACTTTCTGCCCAAAGTCAAAGTTGAAGTCGTGGTCAAAAACGAAGATGTGGACAATTGCGTCGATGCCATCGTGCGTGCTGCCCGTACCGGCAAAATCGGCGACGGCAAAATTTTCATCACCGACGTGTCGCGCGTGGTGCGCATCCGTACCGGGGAAGAAGACAACGCAGCGGTCTGATCAACTGAAATTGAAGTTGTCGCAAAGACGCGCCGCTCAGCTGCCCGAATAACCCAGCTGCGGCACCTCAAGCTGCGCCTGTCGCGCCACCCGGATGCAGTCTTTCATGTGCTCTTCGCCAAAGTAGCGAATCGCTGCATAACCTACAGTCGCTGCAACGATTTGCCCGGCAAAGGGAACGTATTTGGCAAGCTGTTTGGTGGTCAGGCGCACACCGATTTTGGTAGCGGCCTTAATCACCAGGTCACGGCTGATGAACTTGCCTATCAGTACCGAGCCCACCATGGCGACCGCTTTTTGAACCTGGTCGCGTTTTTTGGGGTCAAGCTGGTCGAGTTGCGCCGGTGTCAAGCCAAACTCTTTGTTGATCTCGGGGATCAGCTTTGACAGCATGGCGGCGTCCACCGCCCAGTCGAGTCCGGGCACCGGTACCGCGCTGGCCGCTGCAGCCACCAGTGCGCGCTTGTTGAGAAGTTTGCGGCTGCGCTTGACGGCAGCCTGGAGTGCTGCGTCGTCAAGAGCCATGTGTAATGCGGTAGGCATGTGCGTACTTTACACCGCAACGGCTTCAATCTGCTCGGTCAGCTCCAGCCAGCGCTCTTCCATCGTGCCCAGATCGTTTTCAATCGCCTTGAGGCGCTTGCCGGTCTGGGCGATCTCTGCCGGGGCTTTGGTGGTGGTCAGCAGGACTTGCAAACTGGTTTTCTCAAGGTTCAGGGACTGCATTTTGCTGTCGATTTTCTCCAGCTCCTTGCGCAGGGGCTTGGTTGCTTCAGAGAGTTGCTGACGTGCCCTGGCATCGAGCTTTCGTTGCTCTGAAGTGTCTCTGGCGCTTGTTTTATCTGGGCCAGGCGCTATTACTTTTGTAGCAACTGGTGCAGGCGTTGAGACTGGCGCTGCAATCGTTGCAGACACCGCACCACCGGACTTTTTGGCTTCTTCGCGCTGGCGCTTGGCGTGGTCGAGCAAATACTTCTGGTAATCGTCCAGGTCGCCGTCAAACGGTGCCACACCGCCTTGGCTCACCATCCAGAACTCGTCGCACACAGCCCTGAGCAGGGCGCGGTCATGGCTGACCAGCATCACGGTGCCTTCAAATTCATTGAGCGCCATGCTCAGCGCTTCACGCGTGGCCAGGTCCAGGTGGTTGGTGGGCTCATCGAGCAGCAGCAGGTTGGGGCGTTGCCAGACGATCATACAGAGGACAAGCCGTGCCTTTTCACCACCGCTCATGCTGCCCACGGCCTGTTTGACCATGTCGCCGCCAAAATTGAAATTGCCCAGAAAACTGCGCAAATCCTGCTCACGGGTCGGCTGGTTGCCGATTTTGCCTGCGGCGGTGACTTCCTTGACCAGGCGAATCATGTGCTCCAGCGGGTTGTCTGCCGGGCGCAGCACGTCGAGCTCCTGCTGGGCAAAGTAGCCAATGTTCAGGCCTTTGCCCTCGGTCATGTCGCCTTGAATGGGCGCGAGGGCACGGGCGACGGTTTTGACCAGCGTCGATTTTCCTTGGCCATTAGCACCCAGAATGCCAATACGCTGACCCGCCAGCACCGACTTGCTGACGTTTTGCACAATCACAGTGGGCTGGGTGCCTTTAGGTGCATCTTCGGGTGCAGGGTAACCAAAATACGCGTTCTGCATCGACAGCATGGGGTTGGGCAGGTTGGCCGGTTCCTTGAATTCAAAGGTGAAGTCGGCCTCGGCCAGCAGCGGCGCGATTTTCTCCATGCGGTCCAGTGCCTTGACGCGGCTTTGCGCCTGCTTGGCCTTGCTGGCCTTGGCCTTGAAGCGGGCGATAAACTTTTGCAGGTGGGCAATTTTGTCCTGCTGCTTGGAATAAGCGCCCTGTTGCAACGCCATCTGTTCGGCGCGCAGGTCTTCAAATTTGCTGTAGTTGCCGCCGTAGCGGGTCAGTTTGGCGCTTTCGATATGCACCGTGACGTCAGTGACTGCATCCAGAAACTCGCGGTCATGGCTGATGACCAGCATGGTGCCCTGGTAGCGCTTGAGCCAGGCTTCCAGCCAGACCAATGCGTCGAGGTCCAGGTGGTTGGTGGGCTCGTCAAGCAGCAGCAAATCTGACGGGCACATGAGTGCGCGCGCCAGTTGCAGGCGCATGCGCCAGCCGCCCGAAAAGCTGTTGACCGGGTTATCGAGTTCGGCAACCTTGAAACCCAGACCCAGAATCAGCGCTTGGGCCCTGGCCTGTGCATCATGGGCACCGGCGTCATACAAGTCCATGTAAGCATGCGCCATGCGGTCACCATCGCCGCTAAGCTCCGAGGCTTCGACTTCAGCTTGCGCAGCCTGCAGCACCACGTCGCCTTCAATCACGTAGCTGGTGGCGCTTTGCTCGGTCTCGGGCATGTCCTGTGCGACTTGGGCCATGCGCCACTGGCTCGGAATATAAAACTCGCCACCGTCCTCATGCAGCGAGCCGTTGAGCATGGCAAACAGCGAGGATTTACCCGCGCCGTTGCGCCCGACCAGGCCGACGTTTTCGCCGGGGTTCAGGGTGACAGCAGCGCTGTCGAGAATGACTTTGGAGCCGCGACGCAGCACCACGTTTTTAAGGGTGATCATAGAAAAGTTCTAAATACGGATACAAAATGCCTTCAACGCAGAGGCGCGCAGAGCGCAGAGAAATCGGGTCAGAGCAAGAGAAAAGCAAACGACTGATTTGTATTTCTCTGCGAATTCCTGCGTCCTCTGCGCCTCTGCGTTGAATGACTTCGTTTTATGGGAAAAGCAATTGCTGGCGGGTTAACAGCAACACCTGGTCAGGTCCGGCGCTGGTTTCAAACCACAGGGGAACGAGCGCCGGGAAAGCCTGCTTGAAGTTACGGCTTTCATTGCCAATTTCCAGCACCAACACGGCATTTTCGCTCATATGCGCCGCAACAGTTAGAAAAAGGCCTCGAATAAAGTCCATGCCGTCGTGCCCGCCGTGCAGGGCAATCGCTGGCTCTGCGCGAAATTCGGCGGGCAAACTGGCCATGGTGGCAGCGTTGACATAAGGCGGGTTGCACACAATCAGGTCATAACCACCGTTGGTTTGGCCTTTGCAGGCGGCCAGGCCATCGGACTGCAGCAAAGTAATGCGCTCGCCCATTTGATGCTTGTCCACATTGATGCGGGCCACAGCCAGCGCGTCCAGACTGATGTCGGCGGCATCGACCACCACATTCGGGTAAACCATAGCCGCCAGAATGGCCAGACTGCCGTTGCCGGTACACAAATCGAGCACGCGGGTGGTGGCTTCACCTAGCCACGCGTCGATGCTTTCATCCACCAGCAGCTCGGCAATCAGGGAGCGTGGAATGATCACGCGCTCATCGACATAAAACGGCACGCCCTGCAGCCAGGCTTCGTGGGTCAGGTACGCCAAAGGCTTTCTGCTGGTGATGCGTGCTTCCAAAAGCATAGCTACCAGCGCACGTTCTTCCTGCGCTACAGGCCTGTTTGATACTGCATCCAGGTCATCGAGTGGCAGCCCGAGCCGCCACATCACCAGCCAGGCGGCTTCATCAAAGGCATTCAGCGTGCCCTGACCAAAACCGTTGGCCAGGCTGAGTCCGGCAGCTTCAAGCTGGTCTGCGGCTTCTTCAATCAGCGCAAGAACGGTCAGCCCGTTCATGCGGCGGGGGTGCCTGTCAGGCCAGCGAGGCGCTCAAGGACACCTTTGTAGATATTTTTAAGCGGCTCCAGGGAGCCGACCAGAACGTGTTCATTGATCTTGTGAATCGACGCGTTGATCGGCCCGAACTCCACCACCTCACGACAGACCTTGGCGATAAAGCGGCCATCGCTGGTGCCGCCTGTCGTTGACAGTTCGGTGTGGATGCCGGTTTCGGCCTGGATTGCGCCACGAACAGCGCTGACCAGCTCGCCGGGCGGGGTTAAAAAAGGCAGCCCTCCAACGACCCATTTCAGGTCGTAGTCAAGCTGGTGGCTGTCCAGTACGCCCTGCAGGCGCTGCTGCAGGCTCTCTGGGGTTGATTCGGTGCAAAAACGGAAGTTGAAGTCCACGATAAGTTCGCCGGGGATGACGTTGCTTGCACCCGTACCGCCATGGATATTGGACATCTGCCAGCTCGTAGCTGGAAAAAACGCGTTGCCTTGGTCCCACTGCATGGCCACCAGCTCGGCCATGGCCGGCGCAAACAGGTGCATCGGGTTTTTGGCCAGGTGCGGGTAGGCGATGTGGCCCTGCACGCCCTTGACGGTGAGTTTGCCGCTCATGGTGCCCCGGCGACCATTTTTGATCATGTCGCCAAGCTGGCTGACGGAAGTAGGCTCGCCCACAATGCAGTAGTCCAGCACCTCGCCACGCGCCTGCAGGCGCTTGCAAACGGCCACCGTGCCGTCGTTGGCGGGGCCTTCTTCGTCGCTGGTGATCAAAAATGCAATCGACAACGCTGGCTTGGGGTTGGCTGCCAGGAATTCTTCAACCGCCACCACCATGGCGGCAATCGAGGTTTTCATGTCGGCAGCGCCCCGTCCGTACAAAACGCCGTCGCGGTGGCTGGGCGTGAAGGGGTGGCTGTGCCACTGGTCGAGCGGGCCGGTGGGCACCACATCGGTATGGCCTGCGAACACGAGGGTTTTGCAGTTTGCTATTGAATTAGTAGCGTCTAGTGCAGGTTTTACTTGGGCCAGAGGGCTAAACCTCTTTAATTTTGCCCACAGGTTGGTAACTCTGAAATGCTCTGGCCCTTCAACCGTGGTTTCACACGCAAAGCCCAGGGCCTGCAGGCGCTCGGCGATGATGCGCTGGCAACCCGCGTCGTCGGGCGTGACGGAGTTGCGGGAGATCAGTTGCTCGGTGAGCCTGAGGGTGCTGGACATGGGGGTGCGGTCAATCGGGTCGGGTTCGGGTTCGGGTTCGGGGTCATTCAACGCAGAGGCGCAGAGAACGCAGAGGAAGGGGGCAGAGGAGCATCCTGGGTGGTCTTTTTGGCCCTCTGCGGTTCTTTGCGTCCTCTGCGTTGAAATCTCTGTGTTCAATGTTTGACGTCGAGTGTGATCTCGGTAAATGAGGGTTCGTCATCCGGGTCTTCGGCAGGCGCAGCTGCGGCTTTGGCGGCTGCAGTAAAGTCGTTTTCAAGCCGCCACATCAGGTTGGTTGGCGAGTCTGCGTACAGCAGACCTTCCTTGCGGGTGACGGTGCCCTCGCCAATGAGCTTGGCAATGTCTTGCTCAAAAGTTTGTGAGCCTTCAGCCATGGATTTTTCCATCGCTTCCCTGACGCTGGAGAACTCGCCTTTTTCAATGAACTCGGAAATCAGCTTGGTGTTGAGCATGACCTCGACCGCAGGCGCACGGGTGCCCGCCTGGGTGCGCAGCAGGCGCTGTGAGACAACCGCTTTCAAGGCAGCAGCGAGGTCGCCCAGCATGGTGCTGCGCACTTCCACCGGGTAAAAACTCAAAATACGGTTGAGCGCCTGGTAGCTGTTGTTGGCGTGCATGGTGGCTAAGCACAAGTGGCCTGACTGGGCGTAGGCAATGGCGGCGGACATGGTTTCACGATCACGAATTTCGCCGATCATGATCACGTCAGGGGCCTGGCGCAGGGCGTTTTTCAGGCCCACTTGCAGGGACTGGGTGTCGGTGCCGACTTCGCGCTGGTTGACAACTGATTTTTTGTTGGTGAACAAAAACTCCACCGGGTCTTCAATCGTCAGAATGTGGCCCAGGATGTTGGCATTGCGGTGGTCAATCATAGATGCCAGCGTGGTACTTTTGCCTGCGCCTGTGGCTCCCACCATCAGCAGCAAACCGCGTTTCTCCATGATCAGCTCGGCCAGAATGGGCGGTACCTTCAGGCTGTCAAGCGGTGGAATGCTGGTAGGGATGTAGCGTATGACGGCGGCGTAACTGCCGCGCTGCCTGAAACCG
>JBBRMH010000090.1:0-16320 GCA_038230935.1 Burkholderiales bacterium
ATTTTTATCAGGTTCATTTTTTTCTCCAGGAGTAAGAGGTGAACTTGAAGACGGTCAAGGCGCAGGGACGTTGATCACAGTGTTAACCATGGTCACCGAGGCACCGAGAGACAACGCCCGTCCGTTGAGCGTCAGGATGGATGCCGCTCCCGCAGTTGAAAACACCACACCGGCCTGGGAAATGATGGTGCCTGCCATGGTCCCGCCACCACCTGCGTTGATGGTCGCTGCAGAGCCGACTTGCCAAAACACATTTTTGGCTTGTGCACCGTTCGTCAATGTAATGCTGCTTGGGAAGGCCGCACCAGGTCCGCCGACAGTCAGTGTGGTGGCCATCTGGAATACCCACACCGCGTTGGCATTACCCTGTGCATCAAGTGTCAGATTACCACCCTGGATTCTGAATGCGCCAGATGCAGCGGTGTAGACGCCCGGTGCCAGTGTGAGGTTCGCCAGATTTCCAGCGCCCGGGTTGGGTCCGCCAGGCATGGCTACCAGAGCGTTGTAGGCGGCCAGTGCATCTGCACGCGCCCGAGTCGCAATGGCAAAGGTAACCGCCGTACCCTCACTTGGACAGGCTGCCGTCGGTGGTGGTGCCGCAGTGTAGATTTTTCCGTTGACCATTCCGATGTTCAGAGGCGTTTCTGTGTAGGTGCAACCTGGTCCAGCGTCGTGGAATCCGGTGACTGAGGTAGACACAGCCGTGGTTCCGATATCGCCATTGACGATGGTATTGATCCCGGAGTTGGTAACACCTGCACTACCACCAAAAGACCCAAACGATGCGGCGGAGCCCAACGCAATGGTGGGCGGTGAGGGCGGGAGGGCGCAGGAGACTGTAGTGAAGGTCCAGGTGTAGTCTGCCGCCATGGTATTACCCGGTACGGCAAGATCTTTCACGCCTGAAGCACCGCCCCGCACAGATGCCTGATAGGTCACGCCAGCTGTCAGCGCGGCCAGCGGCTTGAAGGTTGCGATCCTGCCTGTAGCCGAATCAAGCAACACGGAAGCCGGAGTGACATTGGACTGTCCGGGCCCGGTCAGCGTGATGGTGCCTGAATTGATGGCTAAAGGGTCCATACGTAGCCCTGAGGGAACATTGAAAGTGGCATTGACGGACGCGTCGGTACATACGCCAGTGCTTCCTGCCGCTGGGCTGGTGGAAAGCACTGATATGTTTGCAGAGCTTACCGGTCCGCTGGTAGTGAAGGTCCAGATGTAGTTGCTTGCTGCGGGGAGCGGTGCCTGATTGCCGGCCAAGGCGTTGCCCGCAAGGTCGGTGGCACCTGTGGTGATGGTTACTGTGTAAGTCGTGCCTGTTGCAAGCGCGGTCGCAGGCGTGAAGAGAGCTGTGCGGTTGCCAACTGAATAACTGACGCTGCCTGCCGGCGACACGCATGGCGCTGTGCACGTGAGGGTGACGCTGGATGCGTTGATGGTTGACGGCACCATTTCCTTGGTAAACAGGGCGCTGATGGCCGAGTTGGTTGCAACACCTGTAGTAGGCCCGGGGTTCGTGGTGGCGGGAACCGTCAGTGTCACGCGAGGCCTCGTCGTGTCTGGCGCGGCACCAGTGGTGAACTGCCAGACGTAAGGGGCGGACATTGTCATACCGGTTGCGACACTTCTCGCCCCAGTGATGGTTGCCGTATAGAGCGTTGACGCGCTGAGGGGTGTTCCAGTTGTCAATGCGAGCGTTGCAATTTTGCTGGATGTATCCATTGAAACAAAACCGGTCGGATTGACGCATGGGGCTGAGCAGGCTACTGTGAAGCCGGCATTGCCAGACAGCCCGCCCACCGCCTCACTGAACGCGGCTGTGATCATGCTGGTGTTGATGGGAACGCCAATAGTATTGTTTGCAGGTGTTACTGCAGTGACGCTTGGTGGCGTAACGACTGGCGGAATGACAACTGGTGGCGGCACAACGACCGGTGGCGGTATGACGACCGGTGGCGGTATGACGACCGGTGGCACAACGACTGGTGGTGTGACGACTGGTGGCACAACGACTGGCGGAATGACGACTGGTGGCACAACGACTGGTGGTGTGACGACTGGTGGCACAACGACTGGTGGTGTGACGACCGGTGGTGTGACGACCGGTGGCACAACGACTGCTGCGTTGACCCCTGCGCCTTCGAGTCCCAAAATCGGATCACGTCCGCCGCCACCGCCCCCGCATGCCGCGAGCAGTGCCAATGTGCACGCAGCTAGCCATGGCCTGACAACAAAAGAGACGTTTACGATTTTCATGCTGCTTTCCTTGGGTTGAACCAGCTAATCTTCAAAATGATCAACTGACGTGGTCAGAACGCTCAAAAAGTAAATACTTGCTTTGTGAATCTAGTTTAGAACGCGCGCACCTCCTGTTACAAGGTTCAAAGGTAGGATATTACGCCGTGAGCCTGTAAGGTGTGGCCATGTGAAGTCTGATAAAAGTATCAGGCCTCTGACCACGAGACATTGCTTGTGGCCCAGCAGTGGCAGCGGCCCCTGCTGGAATATCAACAACGCGTGTCTGATGGATACAGTGCTTTATTGCCGACACTACGCACGTTAGCCCCGCTTGCGCAGTGTCGGCAAGCCTACGCCAGTCGCCTCAAACCCGCCATCAACAGCCAGTACCTGGCCGTTAACATAGCTTGCCGCCGGGCTGCACAGAAAGCCTACCGCCGAGGCAATTTCTTCAGTCGTGCCATAACGGTTCAGTGGAATCGCGTCGTAGTAGTCCGAGCGTATGGCCACGCTGTGAACCATTTTGGACATTTCGGTGTCCACCGGGCCGGGGGCGATGGCGTTCACGCGGATGCCCACGTTGCCCAGCTCAACCGCCTGCTGCTTGGTCAGTTGAATAATCGCCGCCTTGCTGGTGCCGTAGGCCACGCGCAGTGTGCTGGCACGCAGGCCGGAAATCGAGGCGATGTTGACTACGCTGCCTCCGCCATTTTTCAGCATCACGGGCGCGCAGGCCTGGGTGCATAAAAAGGTGCCATCTAAATTGGTGGACAGCACATGACGCCACTCTGCAAACGTGGTCTCGCCAATGGGCTTGAAGACGGCCACACCCGCGTTATTGACCAGCGCGTCAATCCGGCCAAAAGCAGCCTCCACCTTGTTCACGGCGTCTTGCACCTGCTGCGGGTCCGACACGTCGCAGTCCAGAGTCATGACCTGACCAGGCTGGTACAGCGTGGCGGCTGTTTTTGCCAGCGTGTCGTGGTCGATATCCAGCAGGGCGATGCGGTGGCCATGCGCCAAAAACCACTGCCCAACGGCCAGGCCGATGCCGCGTGCACCACCGGTGATGACTGCGACAGGGCTGGATTCGTCAATAAAAGTCATGAAATGCTCCAGAGATAACAATAAACAAAGCGGGTCAGTAAATCACCCATCCCATGTCTGAAAGTGCGGCAAGTATCGCGCAGGCACACATTGAAGCTGTTTTTTCGGCTGTTGTCCGCTTCACCTCGCGGAACACAGGATTGGGCGCTACCATCAGACAGCCTATGTCTGACGCAAAGGCTGGCCATTTAAAAATGGTTCACACGCAAAACCTCACGAGGACGTTTTTATGGTGCCAATCCAATCATCTCCCGTCCATATCGTAGGCTGGTCACACTCCAGATTTGGAAAATTCGACCTGCTCGATCCCGAGGTTCTGATTGCCGACGCGGTGCGTGACGCGCTCACAGATGCCGGGCTGGCAGCAGAGCAGGTGGACGCTGTGGTGGTGGGCACTTTCAACGGCGGCTTCGTCAAGCAGGACTTCCCGTCGTCGCTGGCCATCAACGCCCAGCCGGGGCTGCGATTCAAGCCTGCGCTGCGGGTTGAAAATGCCTGTGCAACCGGCTCTGCTGCCATTTATGCGGGTATGCAGGCGATTCGCTCGGGTGACGCTGATATGGTGCTGGTCGTGGGCTACGAGCGCATGAATGGCCTGCCTACGGCTGAAGTGGGCGACGTGCTGCTCCAGTGTGCGTATGTCAAAGAAGAAACGTCGAGCACCGGTTTTACCGGTGTCTTTGCAGGCATTGCGCAAAAATACTTTGATGCTTATGGCGACGCCAGTGACGCCCTGGCGCGTATTGCTGCCAAGAACCACCACAACGCCATGGCCAACCCCTATGCGCACGTCAGGCGCGACCTGGGCTTTGAGTTTTGCAATACGGTGAGTGATAAAAATCCCATTGTGGCCGGGCCATTGCGCCGCACCGATTGCTCCATGGTGTCGGACGGCGCTGCGGCGCTGGTACTGTGCAGCGACCGTGCTCTGAAAGGCGGCAACTTCCGGCGCGCCGTGCAGTTCAGGGCCGCCAGACAGGTCAACGATTATTTGCCAGTGTCCCGCCGCGACATCTTGCGGCTTGAAGGTGCCCAGCAGGCCTGGCAACAGGCCTTCGCGCAAGCCAGATGCACGCTGGATGACTTGTCGCTGGTCGAAACGCATGACTGCTTCACCATCGCCGAGTTGCTGGAGGTCGAAGCCATGGGCCTGGCCGCACCAGGGCAGGGCGCAGCTATTATTCGAGAAGGCCAGACCGAGCGCGACGGGCGTTTGCCCATCAACCTGTCGGGTGGCCTCAAAGCCAAGGGCCATCCGATTGGCGCGACCGGCGTCTCGCAGCATGTGCTGGCTGCCATGCAGCTGGTAGGAGAGGCCGGCGACATGCAGCTGGCCGGTGCCAGGCTTGCAGGGGTGTTCAACATGGGGGGCGTTGCTGTGGCCAACTACGCCAGTATTCTGGAACGCTCGGCGTGAGCCTGCCAGGCGTATTGCAGCTGCCGCAAATGCCACAGGGCTTGCAGCAGGTCATGAACCTGGGCCAATTGCTGACCCAGACCGCCCGCAAATATCCTGCACTGCCTGGCTTCATTCAGGGGGAGCTGACCTGCAGCTGGGCCTGTATCAACGCCCGGGTCGATGCGCTGGCGCATCACCTGAAGTCGCTGGGCATAGGCCCGGGGGACCGGGTTCTGGTGCAGCTGACCAATGGCCTGCCGTTGTTCGAGTCCGCTTGGGCGAGCTTCAAACTGGGCGCAGTGTGGGTGCCTGTGAACTACCGGCTGACACCCCAGGAAGTGGCCTATATCGCGACGTCCAGCAGCGCTGTTGTGATGATCACACAAGCCGTGTTTGAGGCGCATCAGGCTGCCGCACAGGGTGCGTCTGCGGCCTTGCTGCAGGTTTTAAAGGTAGATCATCCCGCGTACACCGGGATCGTATCGGTACCTGTAGCCCCGTTTGACGCTGCCGGGGTCACTTACCAGCATCCGTTGTGGTTCTTCTTTACATCCGGCACCACGGGCCGGCCCAAGGCGGCTGTGCTGACGCACGGGCAAATGGCCTTTGTGGTGACCAACCATCTGGCCGATCTGCTGCCAGGTTTGAAGCAGGACGACTGCTCGCTGGTTGTGGCACCGCTCTCGCACGGCGCGGGTATTCATGCGATGGTCAATGTGGCACGCGGCGCTGCAAGTGTGCTGTTGCCGGGCGACAGTCTGGACTGTGAGGCCGCGTTTGAAGCCATTGAAAAACACCGGGTGAGCAATATTTTTACGGTCCCGACCATCCTCAAACGACTGGCTGAAGACCCCGCCGCCAAGCGGTTTGACCATTCCAGCCTCAAGCATGTGATTTACGCTGGGGCACCGATGTACAGGGCCGATCAGCAGCGCGCCCTGGCAGCGCTGGGGCCGGTGATTGTTCAGTATTTCGGGCTGGGTGAAGTCACGGGCAACATCACCGTGTTGCGCACGGACGAGCATGTCGAGGGCAGTGGTGCACTGCTCGGGTCGTGTGGCACGGCGCGCAGCGGTATGGAAGTCGCTGTGCTGGACGAGCAATGCCAGAGCCTGCCCGCAGGTGTGCAGGGCGAGATCTGCACACGCGGCCCGGCCGTGTTTGCGGGCTACTGGGACAACCCGCAGGCCAATGCACAGGCGTTTCGTGGGGGCTGGTTTCACACCGGTGACCTGGGGGTGATGGACGAGCGCGGCTTTGTCACCATCACAGGGCGTTCGTCCGACATGTACATTTCTGGCGGCTCCAACGTCTATCCGCGTGAGATTGAAGAGGCGCTGCTGACCCTGCCCGGTATTGCAGAAGCAGTGGTGTTTGGTGTGCCTGACCCGCAATGGGGCGAGTCGGGTGTGGCGGTGCTGGTAGCACGCGACCCGGCAGTGCCCATCCTGCCTGAGCAGGTGCTGGCGCATTTGCAACCCCTGCTGGCCAGATACAAGTGGCCGCGCTATATCGTGTTCTGGCCCTCGGTGCCCAAAAGCGCTTACGGCAAGCTGGTCAAAAAGGACATTCGTACCGATTATCTGAGCCGCCTGCAACCGCCTGCTGGCGTGAGTACGCCGATTTCTTGAGCTTGTTTGAGGCGTATTGTGAAATCTAGCCCCTAAAATCATTTCCGCTTTCTTTATCAACCTAACCATTAAAACCAGGAGACACTTCATGACCATTCCACGCCCCATTACGCGTCCTGTTACACGTCCTATTACACGCCGCACCCTGCTCGCAGGTGCCAGCGCCCTGGCCCTTCCCGCACTTACCGTCGGCCATGCCTTCGCTCAAAAAGCCCTGTTCACTGTCAAGTACGGCAACAATCTGCCACTGACGCACCCCATGAACGCACGCGCCAACGAGATGGCCGCCAAAATCAATGCGGAGTCCAAGGGCCGCATTGACTTTCAGGTGTTCCCGAACAACCAGCTTGGCAACGACACCGACATGCTCTCGCAGGTGCGCTCAGGCGCGCTGGACTTTTTCACCCTGTCGCCGCTGATTCTGGGAACGCTGGTGCCGGCGGCGCAAATCAGCGGCGTAGGCTTTGCCTTCAAGGACTACAGCCAGGTCTGGCCTGCGATGGACGGTGACCTCGGTGCGCATGTGCGCAAGCAGATTGCGGCCTCTTCAAGCCTTTTTGCCTTTGAGAAAATATGGGACAACGGCTACCGCCAGATGACGTCCAGCACCAAGCCGATTGCCAGCCCGGATGACCTCAAGGGCCTGAAAATCCGCACACCGCCGAGCCCGTTCTGGGTCTCGATGTTCAAGGCGTTTGAAGCCTCGCCTGCCACCATCAATTTTGCCGAGGTGTATTCGTCGTTGCAAACCAAAATTGTCGATGCGCAGGAAAACCCGCTCGCTATTATCTCGACCGCCAAGCTCAATGAAGTGCAAAAGTACTGCTCGATCACCAACCACATGTGGGATGGCTTCTGGTTTCTGGGCAATAAAAAATCGTTTGAACGCATGCCAGCGGATCTGCAGGAAATCGTCACCCGCAATGTCAACGCTGCGGGTCTGAAGGAGCGCGATGATGTCAAGCTGCTCAATGACAGCCTGCAGGCTGACCTCAAGGGCAAAGGCATGATTTTCAACAACACCGATGCCGAGGCTTTCCGCGCCAAACTGCGCTCGGCTGGTTTTTACGCAGAGTGGCATAAAAAGTTCGGCGACGAATCCTGGGCCATCCTCGAAAAATACACCGGTAAATTGTTGTGAGCCAAGGCCCGCGCGCTGCCATCGACCCGCATACAGGGGCCGCTCTCGGCACTGCCGGGCCACGCTGGTTGACCAAGCTGGAAGCCATGCTGGGCTGTCTGGTTGAAATGCCAGCAGCACTGCTGGTGCTGGCCGACATCGTGGTGTTGTTTTCAGGCGTGGTGTCGCGCTACGTGCTGCACAAGCCCCTGCTGTGGTCCGATGAGCTGGCCTCGATCATGTTTTTATGGCTGGCCATGCTGGGCTCGGTGATTGCGTTGCGGCGTGGTGAACACATGCGCATGACGGCGCTGGTCACCAAGGCGGGCCCGCACCGCCGGGCGCTGCTGGAGCTGGTGAGTATTGCCGCCTGTCTGGCCTTTTTGGCGATGGTGGCCTGGCCGGCATGGGAATATGCGGCTGACGAGCGCGCCATCACCACGCCAGCACTGGAGATATCCAACCTGTGGCGCGCTGCAGCTTTGCCTGTGGGTATCGCGCTAATGGGCTTGTTTGCAGTGTTGCGCCTGCTGCGTACCACCAGCCTTGTGCAGTCGCTGCAAGCGGTGTTGATCGTGGCAGCCATTGCCGGTGCCTTCTGGCTGGCTACACCCTTGTTTGAGGGGCTGGGCCGGCTTAATCTGCTGGTGTTTTTTGTATTGGTGGCGGGTGGCTGCGTTTTTGCAGGTATTCCGATTGCGTTTGCGTTCGGGCTGGCCACGTTTGGCTACCTGGCATTGAGCACATCTACGCCGTTACCGGCCATTGTGGGACGAATGGATGAGGGCATGTCGCACCTGATTTTGCTGGCCGTGCCGCTGTTTGTATTTTTGGGCCTGCTGATCGAGATGACTGGCATGGCGCGCGCCATGATTGCGTTTTTGGCCAGCCTGCTCGGCCATGTCAAGGGCGGTTTGTCGTATGTGCTGGTGGGTGCGATGTACCTGGTATCGGGTATTTCAGGCTCCAAGGCAGCAGACATGGCAGCCATCGCACCGGCCCTGTTTCCAGAGATGAAAAAACGTGGCTCCAGACCGGGCGAGCTGGTGGCGTTGCTGGCAGCCACAGGTGCCCAGACAGAAACCGTGCCGCCCAGCCTGGTGCTGATCACCATTGGCTCGGTCACGGGTATTTCGATTGCTGCGCTGTTCACAGGCGGTTTGCTGCCCGCCGTGGTGCTGGGTTTCATGCTGTGTGTGGTGGTCTGGTGGCGCAACCGTAGTGAGGATTTGAGCGGTGTCAAGCGCTCGCCCTGGCCAGAAATTGGCCGGCTTTTCCTGATCGCGCTGCCCGCACTGGCATTGCCATTCGTCATTCGTGCAGCGGTGATCGAAGGGGTGGCCACGGCAACCGAGGTGTCCACCATTGGCATTGCTTACTCGGTGCTGGCCGGTGTGCTGATTTACCGGCAGTTCAATTTGAAAAGAATCATCCCGATGCTGGTCGATACAGCCTCGCTGTCAGGCGCTATTTTGCTCATCATCGGCACGGCTACCGCCATGGCCTGGGGACTCACGCAATCTGGCTTTTCGCGCTTGCTGGCCGAGAGCATGGCCGGACTTCCGGGCGGTGCCCCGATGTTCATGGCCGTGTCCATCCTGGCCTTTGTGGTGATGGGTTCGGTGCTGGAAGGCATTCCCGCCATCGTGCTGTTTGGCCCGCTGCTGTTTCCGATTGCCCGCGCTTTGGGCATTCATGACGTGCATTACGCCATGGTGGTGATTTTGTCGATGGGTCTGGGCCTGTTTGCGCCGCCGCTGGGGGTGGGGTATTACGCTGCCTGCGCCATTGGACGCGTCAACCCGGACGAGGGCATCGGGCCCATCGTGGGTTACATGGTGGCGTTGCTGATAGGCACCATCATCGTGGCGGCCATACCGTGGATTTCCATCGGTTTTCTTTAACGTGGGGCAGAGGTTGCCGTCTGGCCCGGCTCTGCGTTTCTGCTGCAGGACAATGGGTGCCATGAACAAAGACCTGACCACCGCTTCCCGCAACCAACCGCCGTTATCCGACCTTGCATTTGATGCTGAATTCATTGCAGGCCTGAAGGACATTTTTGAAGAGAAAATTGTTTTCAACAAGATGCTGGGCCTGAAAATCACATCGCTCCATGCAGACCACGTGACCGCCCGCATGGACATGCGCCATGAGCTGGTGGGGCACTACGCACACAACCGCATCCATGGCGGCGCGATCAGTGCCGGGCTGGACGCCATGGGTGGTCTGGCGGTGATGGCCGCCATCGGTGCGCGGCACATGCAGGAGGCTCCACTGCAGCGCCTGAGCCGTTTCTCGAAGCTGGGCACGATTGACTTGCGCGTGGACTATTTGCGGCCCGGCATTGGAGACCATTTTGAACTGCGTGCCAACGTGCTGCGTCTGGGCTCACGCGTGGCCAGCACGCGCATGGAGTTTTATGGCGCTGATGGCACGCTGCTGTCTACGGGTGCGGCGGCTTATATTGTGTCTTGAGTGTGCGGCACCAGCGGCGCCGTCACAATCTTGCGCGGCTTGCCAAAGTCATCAATCGCCACATAGGTCAAACTCGCCTCAGTGACCTTCACATAACGCTTCTGGCTGCGAAAACGCTCGGCATAGACCTCTACCTGCACCGTGATCGAGGTATTGCCAATGCGGGTGACTTCGGCGAAAAAGCTCAAGATATCGCCCACCCGAACCGGCTGCTTGAAGATGAACTGGTTCACTGCCACCGTCGCCATGCGGCCATCGACATGGCGTGCAGGCACAACCGAGCCCGCCAGATCAACCTGGGCCATGACCCAGCCGCCAAAGATATCGCCATTGGCATTGCAATCCGCAGGCATGGGGATGACCTTGAGCACCAATTCCTTGTCGGTGGGCAGTTCAACCGCGGGCGCAGTCAGGGGCGTGGTGGCGTGGGCCGCTGCCTGAGCCGCACCAGGCTGGCTGGCAGTAGTTGAGTGAGCGCTTGATTCAGGGGACATAGGCACAATCTGCAAAGAAATTTAAACAACCTCCACGATTGTCTCTTATGCGTTCCCGTGCTTCCAGTGCTGATTCTTCTCTTGCCCTGCCACTTGCTTCTGGCGTTGCGGCTGTGCCCGTGCCTGTCCGGTCGGATACGGATACTTTAAAACGCCTGTTTCCCTACCTGTGGGACTACAAATGGCGCGTGCTGGCCGCCCTGAGCTTCATGGTCTGCGCCAAGCTGGGCAATGTGGGCGTGCCGCTGCTGCTAAAAAACCTGGTGGACGCCATGAACCTCAAGACGGGCGATGTCAAGGCCGTGCTGGTGGTGCCCGCTGCGCTGTTGCTGGGCTACGGCTTGTTGCGCCTGTCCACCTCGCTGTTCACGGAACTGCGCGAGCTGGTGTTTGCCAAGGCGACCGAGGGGGCTTCGCGCAAGATTTCCCTGCAGGTGTTCAGGCACCTGCATGCGCTCAGCCTGCGTTTTCACCTGGAGCGTCAGACTGGCGGCATGACGCGCGACATCGAGCGCGGCACGCGCGGCGTGCATTCGCTGATTTCGTATTCGCTCTACAGCATCATCCCGACGCTGATTGAAGTCACTCTGGTGCTGAGCATTCTGGCGGTCAAGTTCGATGTCTGGTTTGCCTGGATCACGCTGGCGGCTCTGGCCTGCTACATCACGTTTACCGTGACGGTGACCGAGTGGCGCACCCAGTTTCGCAAGCAGATGAACGAGCTGGACTCGTCAGCCCACAGCCGCGCGATTGACTCACTGCTCAATTACGAGACCGTCAAGTACTTCAACAATGAAGATTTTGAAGCCCGGCGCTACGACGAAAACCTGGAGAAATACCGGCGCGCCGCCATCAAAAGCCAGCGCACGCTGAGCATGCTCAACACCGGCCAGCAACTGATCATTGCGATTGGTCTGGTCGCCATGCTCTGGCGTGCCACCCAGGGCGTGGTCGATGGCCGCATGACGCTGGGCGACCTGGTCATGGTCAACGCTTTCATGATTCAGCTTTACATTCCGCTCGGGTTTCTGGGTGTGATTTACCGCGAAATCAAGCAAAGCCTGACTGACCTCGACAAGATGTTCACGCTGATGGAAAAAGAGCGCGAAATTGCCGATGACCCGTCTGCATTGCCAATCGCGATCACGGAGTCGCCCGCCGTACGCTTTGAAAACGTCAGTTTTGCCTATGAAGCTGCGCGGCCTATTTTGCAGAACGTGAGCTTTGAAATCCCGCCCGGTAAAACCGTGGCCGTGGTGGGCTCGTCGGGCGCAGGCAAATCTACCTTGGCGCGGCTGCTGTTCCGGTTTTACGACGTGCAGCAGGGCCGCATCACCATCGCCGGGCAAGACATCAAGCAAGTCACCCAGGCCAGCGTGCGTCAGGCCATCGGTATCGTGCCGCAAGACACCGTGTTGTTCAACGACACGGTGGAGTACAACATCGCCTACGGCAAACCCGGCGCGACGCGCCAGGAAGTTGAAGGCGCGGCCAAAGCGGCCCGCATTCATGACTTCATCAGTGCCACGCCACTGGGTTACGGCACCATGGTCGGTGAGCGCGGCCTCAAACTGTCAGGTGGTGAAAAGCAGCGCGTGGCAATTGCCCGGACGCTGCTTAAAAACCCGCCAGTGGTGATCTTTGATGAAGCCACCTCGGCACTGGACTCGGCCAATGAGCGCGCCATTCAGGGCGAACTGCGCACCGCAGCACAAAACAAGACCACGCTGGTGATTGCCCACCGGCTATCCACTGTGGTCGATGCCCACGAAATTCTGGTGATGGAAGCCGGCCGCATCGTCGAACGCGGTACCCATAACGAGCTTCTGGCACTGGACCAAAAATATGCCCGGATGTGGACCTTGCAGCAAAGTGCTGAATAATTTGCCAGCCGGTGGTGTGGGCCACACCAGCAAAGCCGATCAGGCAGGCAGACAAATTGACTGGATGTGGCAACGCATGCGCTGGCGCGCCTGTGCCAGCTGACGGCGGGCTGAACCCGGGTGAATCTTCGTGCTGCTTGACAGAAATGGCGCTGCAGGACAGGTGAAACAGCGGACAATGGAAAAACTGGCCGTCGGTAGGCGGAAAATTCAGGTTTTTTTGTCAAGCACTGTTTATTTCATAGCGCAGTTTTCTACACTGCGGAGTGACTCGAATGCAATTCACTTCATTCTGATCCATGTCTTTTATTCGCCTTTATCAGGACAACGACTGGTCCGCCGTCTGGCCTTTGTTACAAGCCACATTTGAAGCGGGTGACACTTACGCCTATTCGCCGCAAAGCACAGAAGCGGAGATACACAAAGCCTGGGTAGAGTTGCCTGCCGCTACTTATGTCACGCTGGACGCTCAGGGGCATTTGCTGGGTACCTATTTCATCAAACCCAATCAGCCGGGTCTGGGCGCGCATGTCTGCAATTGTGGTTATGTGGTGTCGCCCGCCGCACAAGGGCAGGGTGTGGCGTCTGCCATGTGCAGGCATTCACAGGCACAGGCGCTGTCGCTCGGCTTTCTGGCAATGCAGTTCAACCTGGTGGCGGCTACCAATGTACGCGCTGTGAAGCTGTGGCAGCATCTGGGCTTTGCGGTGGTGGGCACGCTGCCAAAAGCTTTCAGACACCAGCGCCTGGGTCTGGTGGATGCGCTGGTGATGTTTAAAACCCTCGCCTGACGGTCCGCCATGGGTGCGCTGGCGCTGCGTCCGGATGCCGTACCCAAGCCGCGAAAGCCAGAATCGGGCTAACATCGCAGACCTGGTTAAATTGAGGGGGTCCGCACCAGGCGGGCCAAAGCACCTGAAACATCCTTGACACATGATCCGAGACATGCACAACGACACTTGCGCCGATATCGTTTACCTTTGGGTCAATGGCAACGATCCAGTCTGGCGCGCCAAGCGGCACCAGGCGGCTCAAAAGCTGTGTACCAGCTCCCGCAGTGCCATGGCGCTCTACAGCAACGTGGAAGGCCGCTTTCGCGACAACGACGAGCTGCGCTACAGCCTGCGTGCGCTGGAGCAGTTCTACCCTGAGCACGGGCATGTTTATGTGGTCACGGACGGCCAGACCCCAGCGTGGTTGAAGCCGTCCAGCAGGCTGACGCTGGTGGACCACCGTGAATTGATTCCGGCCCAGTCGCTGCCGACCTTTGATTCAGGCAACATCGAGTCATACATTCACCGCATTCCGGGCTTGTCCGAGCGTTACTTTTACTTCAATGACGATGTGTTTTTTGGCGCACCAGTCAAGCTCAGCGACTGGTTCTGGCGTGGCGGTGTTTACACGGCCTGGTCTGACGATGCAGCTGTCACAGACGAGCCGCTGCGGCCTGACGCGACCTCGCTTGAAAACGCCTGCAGATTGTCTGGCCAGTGGCTGGGCAACCAGCATCGGCATTCAGTACCTGGGCAGGGCCCCGAGCGGCAGATGGCCCCGCATTACCAGCACACCTTTCGCACTTTTGCACATGCGCCCCGGCCCATGCTCAAATCCCTGCTGTTTGAGCTGGAGGGCAAGGCACCTGACATGTTTGCGCAGGTGCGCTCGACCGTGTTCAGGACCTGGCTGAAACCGACCATCGTGTCTGACTTTGTGCTGCGTTGGGCGCTGGCGCATGGGGTGGCCAAAATCCGCGATTATTCGCACCTGTATGTCTCCAGTGGCGATGCTGCCAAGGCCAGACAGCTCGAAGCTCTGGTGGCTTCATCGGGCAAACTTGACTTTTTTTGCGTCAACGACACCACCGACGACGCTCACCCGCAAGACCCGCGGCTGGCCAGGGTGCGCCAGGCGCTGCAACAGATGTTTGTACAGCCGTCATGTTTTGAGCTGGCAACCCATGCGCCAGTGGCAGCGCAGCCGTATCGGCTGGTGCGTCCTGCCCGGCAGGTGTTGCTACCTTTTGGGGGTTTGCCGGAAGAAATGGCCGCGTAGTCTCCATGCCCGCCTGTGCAGGTGTCTGACAGGAGGCGACGGCGAGCGTTGTCACCCCGTCACCAGCTTGTGAACCAGGTCAGCCGTAGTTGACGCCTCATATTTGCGCATCAGGCGGGCACGGTAAATCTCTACAGTCCGGTGGCTGATCACCAGCGCGCGGCCGATTTCCTTGGATGTCATCCCGTCCATCAGGTGAGCGGCCACTTCACGCTCACGCGGCGTCAAATCAGCCTTCACGGGGCGGCGCGCGCTCAGGTCTTCAAAAGCCCAGATGCCGGACTCGTGCGGTGCGTCACGGTTCAGTGCCCGGCCCGTGACATGGCACCAGAAGGTCTCGCCTTTTTGACGCCCATCCACACGTTTCATGATGCGGTTGTCGGCGTACAGGCCTTTGGTGTTGAGCGCTGGCAGCATGCGCGTGCCGATACGCTCGTATTCATCCGCGCTGGGGTAGAGCACCAGAAAAGACTGGCCCAGAAGTTGCTCGCGTGAGGCACCAAACATCTCGCACAGGTGCGTATTGCAATCGACAATACAGCGGTTGCGTGACAACACCAGACCGACCGGGGCCATCTCGAAAGCCAGCCGGTAATCAACGTTGACACCCTTGTTTTCATCCACTTTCATGGGGCAAACCTTTACGAAAAACTACGTAGTGTAATAAGTAGTATGGTTGCGAGTGGTCGCCGCCAATATTCAACCAGGAGATTTTTTGTGAAGAAACTTTTTTCCTCCGCTGCACAGGCGCTCGAAGGCATCGTGAGCGATGGCCAGCTGATCGCTGTAGGCGGCTTTGGCCTGTGCGGCATTCCCGAAGTGCTGATTGATGCCCTGCGGGACAGCGGCGTGCAAAACCTGACGATCATTTCAAACAACGCCGGTGTGGACGGCTTTGGCCTGGGCAAGTTGCTTGAGACACGGCAGATCAAGAAAATGATCGCCAGCTACGTGGGTGAAAACAAGGAATTCGAGCGCCAGTACCTCGCCGGTGAGCTGGCACTGGAGTTCACACCGCAAGGCACACTGGCTGAAAAGCTGCGTGCCGGTGGTGCGGGCATACCCGCCTTTTTTACCAAAACCGGCTTGGGTACGCTGGTGGCCGAGGGCAAGGAGCTGCGTGACTTTGAGGGCGAAACCTACGTGATGGAGCGCGCCCTGCTGCCCGATGTGTCACTGGTCAAGGCCTGGCGCGCTGACCAGTCGGGCAACCTGCAGTTTCACCTGACAGCGCGCAACTTCAACCCTGCGGTAGCGATGGCGGGCAAGGTCTGCATTGTGGAGGTGGAAGAGGTGGTGGAAACCGGTGCGATGGAGCCCGACCAGGTGCATCTGCCCGGCATTTATGTACACCGCATCGTGTGCAACCCCAACCCCGAAAAGCGCATTGAAAAGCGCACCATCACAGAAAAAACCACCGAAAAAGCGGGAGCATAAACATGGCCTGGACACAAGACCAAATGGCAGCGCGTGCGGCCAAAGAACTGCAAGACGGCTTTTACGTCAACCTCGGCATTGGCATTCCCACGCTGGTCGCCAACCACGTCAGCCCTGACATCGAGGTGTGGTTGCAGTCTGAAAACGGCATGCTGGGCATTGGCCCGTTCCCGACCGAAGACCAGGTTGATGCGGACCTGATCAACGCTGGCAAGCAAACTGTCACCACCATCAAGGGCTCGTCCATTTTCGGCTCCGAGCAGTCGTTTGCGATGATTCGCGGCGGCAAGATCAACCTGTCGATTCTGGGTGCCATGCAAGTCAGCGAAAAAGGCGATCTGGCCAACTGGATGATCCCCGGCAAGATGGTCAAGGGCATGGGCGGCGCGATGGATCTGGTCGCAGGCGTGAAGCGCGTGATTGTGCTGATGGAGCACGTTGCCCGCAAAAAAGACGGCACCGAAGACCTGAAAATTCTGCCCGC
>JBBRMH010000091.1:0-16300 GCA_038230935.1 Burkholderiales bacterium
CGCCATAGTTCAATGGATAGAACGAGTGCCTCCTAAGGGGATACACCCTCCCAGCAGAAAAAGGGTTTCTCCTCTGTAAACCGGCCTCGAGCGATGTCAAACGATGTCGGTTTTTTGCAAAAATCCCAAATTAAATTGGGATTTTGATGGGACGCGATAATGCGTCTGCAACCCCCGATTTTTCTAAACTCGCCGTCGTCTAATGGATCAGACGCATGCCTCCTAAGCGTGAAATACAGGTTCGATTCCTGTCGGCGGGACCAACCAAAATCTGAGCATGTCCTACGAAGACGCACTCGCAGACCTGAAAGCCGACTTCGGAAAAAAGAAGTTGCTTACGCCCGCCGAGATCGCGCCCTACATTTCGAAATCGCCATCGGCGCAAGCCTCGATGCGCACGCGCAAACAGTTCCCCATTGCAAAAAAGGAAATGGGCGGGCGCGTCGTTGTGTCGATCTATGCATTGGCGAAATACATCGGCGAAGTTGATGCACCGCCTGATGCCGCCGAACAAATCAGAGTGAGCAAGTCCGCAAAGCCGGTTGCCAAGACCGCCAAGGGCATCGACAAGACCAAGCCATACCGTCGACCGCCATCGCTCGGGAAAACGCTTACAGCCCTTCGCAAGCGCGTCATAGACACCGCGCTACAACTGCAATTCCAGCAAACGCTATTCGCCGAGCTTGAAGTCATTGCAATGGATCAAGTCGCCGCACCCGGTCGCGCGAAAAAATCTAAGTCGGCCTAGCATCGACGCGCCCTCCATTTTTTGCTGTTTATGCAAAAGCCTTGCTCTCTTGCTGCTGCATGATCTTCACCCCTGGCTTGGCGTGATCCTCTGGTGATGCTGACGGCATCACCACTTATTAGCCAACTCAACCGCCTCGCCCCCAATGTTAGAAGGCCCCAATGGGGCCTTCCTCCCGGCCCCTGCCGGGGCCGGTTCCGCTCCTACACCGGAGCGGGCAAGGCATGCCCTTAGGACTTTTAAAAAGTCCTTGGCGCCATGCCCGCGGCGGTCTACACCATCTGCGGGGCGCTGCACCCAGCCAATGGGCAACGCTTTGGAGTTCAGAGCATTGGTGCTCCCTCGGGCCGGTCTCCTTCGGCTTCGGTGCAGCTTCCCCGAGTTCCCATCCTGGCTGCTTGTGCCCGGTCCACTGACCCCTGGCAGGCTGGGGGATCGAGAACCTTGCGGTTGACGCGTGCCCAGCCCGGCATCTGGTTTACCAAACCCGGCGCCAAAAGCAAGTCCCCAGCCCCACCCGTTGGGTGGCTCTTGATCTCGCACGATGGCCGCGCCATCGTGAAGGCCTCACACCGGAAGGCACCAATGTCCGCAAGCCCCATGCTGCAAGCCATCGACCTGATGCGAGTCAATATCGACGCCATGGACCTGGAAGAGCTGGAAGCCCATGCCCAGCAGGTGCTGGACGCGCTGGGCGGCTTGAACGAATACACCAACAGCCCGGCGCCAAAGAGTTCGAACGCCAAGCGCAGCGCCTTGCATCAGGCGCGCAAGCTGCGGCTACACATGGCTCGGGTTCGGGATTTGATCAACGCCCGAAAGCTGGCGGCGGTAATGGTTGCCACGATGCAGGCTGCTGGTTCGGCGAATCTGGCACCGGGTGCGCGGCCCCTGGGCTGCTGAGGTTTTGGATACCTCGCGCGCGTCATGCGCGCACGCGCGTGCGCGCGAGACCGCAGTATAGCCGGGCCGATCAGGATCGAGGATCGACCTCGATGCTGTGGCCTGGCGCACCCGCGCGCCTTCAATGCAGAGACGATGCCCCAGCCGAATGGCGAGGCATGGTCTTGGCACGGCGCGCGCTGACTTGCTCCCCGCCCTGGTAGGGCGGGGCTGGGGGTGGGTCGAACAAAACCGAGCTTGCTCGGTGTAGTGAGTAGACCGGGGCATCTGATGGCCGGGCGTGCTATCTCGGGCGGGGCGCGATATGCATGAGCATGAGCACTCCGCACCCTGCCGCTGCCCCCTACGCCGTGCTGCGCGTGGATCGCCGAAAAGCCAAAGCGATGGCGGCGATTGCGGCTTCTTCCGCGCACACCATGCGCGAGAAGCCCACGCCGAATGCGGACCCTGAGGGGGCGGCACCGGTCGTGATGCACCTTGCCGATGGCAAGACGCCCTATCAAGCGGCGCGCCATCTGCTCGAAGGTGCGGAACGCCGGAACCGCGACACGGTGCTTTGCCGGGAGATCGTGCTCTCCGCAAGCCCTAGCCACTTCCGGCCAGGGCGTGAGCACGTCGGCGGCGCGTATGAGCCGGACAGAGTCAAGGCGTGGGCCACTGCTTCGCTGGCATGGGCCAGACGACAATGGCCGGACCAACTGGCCTCGGCAGTGCTGCACCTGGACGAGATGACCCCGCACATGCATCTGCTGGTAGTGCCGCGCGTGCAATCGGCAGCGGGCGGGTGGAAGCTCAATAGCAAAGCCCTGTTTGACCGGGAGCGGCTGCGCGAACTGCAAACCAGCTACGGGGAGGCCATGGCACCCCTTGGCATTCGGCGCGGGGAGCCGGGCAGCCAAGCGGCGCATTCAGAGGTGCGCCAGTTCTATGGCGCGGTGCAGGCTGCGAAGGGGTTGCCTGAGCGGGTCAGGCTACCACCGTCACCCAAGGCCCCCAAGCCGCCTAGCGGCATAGCTGCGGAGGCCGCTGATGCCATCGGCACCGCATTGGGTATCCAGACCCCGCACCAGCGTGCGGTGAAGGCGCACGCGCAGACCATGAAGCAGTGGCGCGAGACCGTCAAGGACTTGCGCCAGCAGGACGCGCTGGCATGGGAGCGGATGGAGGCGCGTAGCGCTATGGCGCCACTCGAACAGCGGCGCCAGCGACCAATGGCCACCCCAAACGCAGCTATTGTCTCAATGGTTCCGCCTGTCAATATTGCGCGGCCCAAACCCCGATAGTGGCCTGCTGAAAACATCTAAGGCCAATAAGCTCGTGTATTGGTCGCCAAGGGCACACAACGTTTTTCCTATCGTAGACCAAATCTCGCTGAACTATTGCTTGTCCACTTTGACGAAGCCGTCGATCATGACATCCCAACCATAGAAGCGAAGTCGGACTCCGTGAGGATGCGGATGGCTTTGCCCTTAGCGATCAATTCCTCGGCCTTGCGATGCTTGCCGCTCTTCTCATGGCCATTCAGTATCCGTATGTCTTGGTCTCCCACGACGAGCAGGGTGGTGTGCTTAGTCACCCCATCCGCAACTTCGCAGCCCGCCTTGGCGGCCATCTCCGAGGCCTCCCTGCGTGGGATCGCGAGGGCTCCGGTGAACACCACAATCTCGCCAAATAACGAGCCGTCGGGGTTGCCATCTCGCGCCACGCTGTCGCTTGCGTTGGGGTTGACGGGACGCTTGATCCTGTCGATCCAAGCGTTCAAATCGAGGCTGGCAACCTCCATGGCTTTAATCAGGACAAGGCCAGCGGCTCGGGCATCCTCCACAGCGTTGTGGTGCTGGAACTCAAAGCCGAACTTTTGTGCCAGGGCAGATAGCCCATAGCCTTTTTGGGCCACTTCGGGCCACGCCCTGCGTGCCACGCTGGCCGTGTTGAGCCATACGCACTCCGGCGTAGCGAGGGCGTGCTTTGCGGACGCTCGGGCAATGGCGTTGCGGTCAAAGGCCGTGTGGATCGCCACCACCTGGCCGGATATTCGTTTGAAAGCTTCTGCTGAGGCAAGCTTGAAGTCTGGAGCTCCCGCAACGGCGTCTTTGTCGATCCCGTGGATCGACACGTTCATGCCATCGAAGTAATCGTTGGGATTGACAAGCGATGACCACGAATCCACGATTTGGCCGTTCTCGAAGTGGACGATGCCAATCTGGCAAATACTCGACATGTCAGGGTTGGCAGTCTCAACATCCAGTGCAACAAACTTCACGGCAAACCTTTCAAAAGGACAACCCGCTCATTATGAGACACGCTACGACTCTGGATTTATGGCGTCAGATTCTGCGCCTACGTTACTTAAAGGAAACCCGCGCGCCTTTGGCAGCGGCCTACCCGTTTTTCCTCACGCTATGCGTGGCATACCAAGACCATCCAACTTGCTGGCCAGAATTGCGGGCCGCAGATTTGCGTATCGCTGCAAGGTCTTCAACTCAGTATGTCCAGTGATTAAGGCGATCTCCATCGTCTGCAACGTGGTGCGTTCAAAAAAACGTGCCACAGCCTCGTGTCGTAGGTCGTGAAAATGCAAGTCTGCACACTCGGCACGTTTGGTTATTCGCTTGAACCCGCGCCCGAGGACTGACGATATTGTGGGCATGGTCGCAAACACCCGAGGCTCATCGTTAATGCGTCGCTTTTGCAGCTTTCGCAGAATCCCCAGCGCCTTGGTGGACAGCGGCACCTGCCGGCCCTTTCGGGTCTTCTCGCGCTCCTTCGGTATCACAATAAATCTTTGCTCGATGTTGATCTCGTCCCACAGCATTCCGATCAACTCGCCCGCCCGCATTGCGGTTTCCAGTGCGAGACCGATGAGCAGCTGCCAGCCCCTCGGGTCCTTATACATACCTCCGCAAGCCTCCATCAGGCGAGCCTCTTCATCGCCATTCAAACGACGATCTCGCGGCGTAGCCCATGCGGCTGGGACCTCCACCGCCTGAAACTTATCGCCCAACGGGTAATGATGCTCATGCGAGTGCCACTCAATGGCAGTCTTCAACGCATAAAAAAGCTTACGGGCCGACCCTGGCGTGTAGCAGCGCACACGGTCGCCGTCATACAGTGGATGTGTCTTGGTCTTGTTGGCGGGTTGCGGAATGGGGGTTTCTTGCAGCTTCTTCAAGAACGCGCTGATGACCTTGTGGCTCAACGTGTCGATAGTGAAGGCACCAAGATGATATTTGACCGATTCAACGCCGTATCGTTTCGTATTGGTGAGCGCGCTTGCCGTCTCGCCTTCGGCGTTGGTGGTCGTGTGGGCTGCGAGGTATTCGGCCAACGCATCGGCGACGGTTGTGCGTTCGCTCTTGCGTGAGACCTTATCGCCGCCCCGTATCTTGACCTCTTGCTCTTGCGCCCACTTGGTGGCCTCGCGTTTCTTGTTCTTGTCGAAAGTCTTGGACAGCGCGGGGTGGCCCTTGATGGTTACACGCGCTTCCCAGAACTCGCGCTCGCCGCGCACTCGCTTGGTAACTGCTGCCATGGTGCCGCCTTATGATGAAACGGGTGTCAATATCCCGAGCCTGCATCAAGTTGGGATTTACTTGGGATTTTATCATAACCCACGATCTAGAATCCTTATTTTATGCGGCTTAGCGGGCGATAGTCTAGCCGCCTCCTAAGCGCTAGATACAGGTTCGATTCCTGTTGGTGGTACCAAGACAACCTAAGCGAGGTTAAACCAGGCGTGATGTCCCACCCCTCACATCGCCGCAGGGTGGCAGCCGCTGGCGCACGCCATGTGCGGGACAAAAATTAACGCCACAACGCCCGGTTCTGGTCTATTTTTCAGAAGGGGACGGCGTGGTCACCCAGACCAAATTTCCTTTATGAAAGAGTCGCGGCAGCGAGTAAAGCACGGTTCAAATCATTCGCGCCAACCAGGTAGCCAGACCGGGTACCAACACCAGGATGAACAAGGTTACCAACATGCCGATCACAAAAGGGAAGCTGCCGCGAAAGATGGTGCTGACGGAAACATTCATGTCACTCAAGGCTGACTTGACGGTGAAGACCGACAGGCCAAATGGTGGTGTGAGCAAGCCAATTTCCACAGCCACGACCGTGATGACGCCAAACCAGATTGGATCCATACCGAAGGCTTTGGACACGGGCAGTACGATCGGGACCATGATCAGCATGATGGAGACCGAATCGATGATGCAGCCAAGCAAAATCACCACGGCGATATAGACCAGCAGAAAGCCGTAGGCGCCCAAACCCAAGTCTGTGATCATTGTGGTGATGGCACCGGGCAATCCGCTGAGGGCCAGCATGCGGCTGTACAGACTCGCGGCGATCACGAGCACCAAAACCGATACAGAGATATGGCCGGTCTCGACGAGCAGGCTCCAGAACTTTCGGAGGTTAACGGTCCTGCGCAAAATGGCGATGATCAAGCTGCCCATCGCACCCACCGCACCCGCTTCGGTCGGGGTGAAAAACCCACCATACAAACCGCCGAGCACCAGGGAAATCAAGACAACGATGGGCACTGCCTTTTTGATCAGTTCCGTGCTGCTGAGCAAGGGCACATTCCCATGTTGTCCGGCCTCGGTAAAGACCATGCCAGGACGGAAGGTGGCCATGGCCACGATCATGACGGCGAACACAGCAGCCAGCAGCAGCCCCGGCAACAGCCCGGCTATGAACATTCGACCCACAGACTCTTCGGACAGCACGCCGTAAATAATCATCAAAAGGCTGGGCGGGATGAGCATGCCCAATACGCTGCTGCCAGCGACCACGCCTACTGAAAATTGCTGCGAGTACCCGTGGCGAATGAGCTCCGGAACGGCGACCTTGGAAAAAACCGAAGCCGATGCAATGCTCACACCCGTGATGGCTGCGAAAACTGCGTTGGCGGCGACGGTCGCTACCCCCAGACCAGCACGAACACGCCGAAGAAGATGCCCGAACACGTCAAACGTGTCGCGGCCTATTCCGGAAACACTGACCAGCATGCCCATCAGGACAAAAAGCGGAATCACCCCGAAGGTGTATTCGCGCAGGGTATCCGTCGCGGCCGCGCCCGTGAAACGCACCGCAATGTCCATCGTCTTTAGCCATGCAATGCTGATGAAGGATGAAAGCATCAGCGCCACCGCAATGTGCATTCCCACATAAACCAGCACCAGCAAGACAAGCACGGAAGCCAACCCGATTTCGATACTGTTCATGAGAGGTGGGCTCCGATTCCTATTTTTGAAAAATTCGACAAGGCACTTCGCAAGTACTCTGCGCACGTCAGGACACTACCGATGATCACGATCAGCAAGGCCGGCCACACGGGAGCTGTAAAAACGCCCACAACACCAAAAAATTCGTTGTCGATCCAGGACTCGACAAATGGCTTCTTGCTTGCATAGACCACGATGCCAAACATGAGCGCCCCACACAGATCCAGCAACCCCAACACCAGATGACCAGATGCGGGCATGCGGCGAACGAAAGGGTCAATGAAGATGTCCGTTCTAACCATACGCCCGTTGCGTAATGCGCCGCCAAGCTGCAAAAAGACAATCGCCACAATCGAGGCAGCAACGATGTCGGCGACAGCAGGTATGGAAACTCCAAAAAAGGCGCGCAATACAACTTCAGTGCAGATAAGCAGCATGACCAGGCAGATCAATACAGAGCCAACTGCGCTCATGCCCCCCAGCAAATTGGCCCAAAGGCCTACTGCCTGCTGCGGGGCGTTTGTGTCAGCGTCAAGATTCACTTATTTGTCCCAATCGCGCGTAGGCTTGATACCGCGCTGGCGCAGGCTGTCCATGTAGGCAGTGAGCACCTGCCTGGCTGGTACGCCTTTGGCCTCACTGGCTTTGGCCCAGTCAGAGGCGATGTTTGGCAAGGCCTTGATCCAGCGCTCGCGCTCGGCAGCACTCATCTCTGTGACCTTGACATTCTTGTTGGCCGCTTCCATGGCCTTGAACCATCCTTCGTAGCGCTGATTGGTGGCCTCACCAAAACGTTTGCTGTAATCACGCGAAACAGCCTTGATGACCCCCTGCACTTCTGGCGGCATCTTTTCCCAGCGGTCCTTGTTCATGGCGATGGCACCTGCGGCAAACGTACCCATGTCCACGCGTGTCACGTAAGGCGCGACCTCGTAGATCTTGGTAGACAGGCCTACCGAGGTAATGGTCAGCGCGCCCTGCATCAAGCCCGTCGAAATATCGTTGTACATGTTCGGTGCCGGAGAGTCGATGGCCGTGCCACCGGCACCGGCGATCACGATGCCGATGGTTCCGGCGCCACCCAGCTTCTTGCCTTTGAGGTCATCCATTTTGGTGACGGGGAATGAAGTGAACAGATGCAGCGTATCCATGGCCGTCGAGGACAGGAACACCACATTGTTTTTGGCCCATTCTTTCTGGAGTGCCGGAAGCCGGTCATTGAGGTCGTTGACAACCTCCATCACGACCACCCCGTTGCCGGTCGTACCGGGCGTGTAATTGCCCACCTGGGCCAAAGGCAGTTTGGAGCCTTCGAGTGTGCTGAAGACCCAGCCAATGTCGGCAATGCCGTCGCCTATCGATGACAGCGTGGCATTCGCCTTGTAAAGCGTTCCGCCATAGCCCTCGCGCCAGCGGATCTGGTATTTGTTGCCTTGCTCAGCCAGGCGCTTGTTGACCTCTGGCTGGATGTACTGCTGCATCATGCTGATCCAGGGCAGGGCCAGCGGGTGGCTGGCACCAATGGTCAGGTCAATCATCTGCTGCGCAGTCGCAGTGCTGGCGTAACCTGCGAGAACGACCAGGGCGGCCCCCAGTTTCAATTTTGCATTTTTCATCTCTGTCTCCTTTTTAATTTATTGAATCCGAAACTCAAACTCACCAATATTCTCAATCGCCTGCCTGACAACATCACCCGACTTGAGAAATTGCTTTCTGGCCATGCCCACACCGGAAGGTGTGCCCGTCAGGATGACGTCGCCTGGATGCAAGGTGATGTTGTGACTCAGGGCAGACACCAAATCCGCCACGTTGAAAATCATCCGCGAGGTGTTGGAGTCCTGCATCAGCTCGCCATTGACCCACAACTTCAGCGACAAATTGTTAACGTCCCCAATGAACCGCTCCGGGGTGATGGCAGGGCCCAGCGGACAGGCGCCATCAAATGACTTTTGCCCGATCCAGTCCCACTTGAACGGTGATGAATCAGCCACGTCCCTGCGCGCGACAAAGGCACGATCAGACAGGTCGTTGGCAATGGTGTAGCCCGCAACGCAGTTCAGCGCCTGATCAACAGCTACATCACGCACCTTTTTACCGATCACCACCGCGAGTTCCAGCTCCCAATCAAGCATCGTGGTGTCCTTTGGCCGCGCAATGACCGCGTTCGGGCCCGCAACCGAGTGCACGGACTTCATGCAGAACCAGGGCTCCTGTCCCGAAGCCTTGGGGTCTGGATCAAGCTGAAGCCCCAGGGTGTGCTTCATCTCTTCCACATGGTCTACATAGTTGACACCGGCGAAGTAGAGCTGCCTGGGTCGAAGCGGGGCCAACAATGTCGAGGCATCGACACCCTCGCGGGCGGCCAGCTTGTCCCCCAGACCGGCCAGGCGCTCATTGGCGGCATCCCAATCGTCAAGCACCTGCAGCATGTCGGTGTAACGGCCAGAGACATGGGTCTTTCCCTGATAGGTCAAGCCGACAGTGCTGCCCTCGGGCGTGGCGTAAGTCACCAGCTGAATCATCCCTGCGCTCATACCTTCAGTTCTTGCAGGTTGGCGGCATCGCCAGCTTCTTCGTTGGAGAAGCGGTCGCCGAAATCGAAGAAATCGTCGTGCTGGAAACCGTTTTGATAATGCTGTATTTCCCACCAGTTGTGGTCCAGGTCCTCCAGGTAGAAGGAGTAGACGCCATGCATTTCCTGTGGCTTGAGCACCTGGCGGATCTTGAATTTCTCCTGCTGCGCCAGCGCGTCCCGATGCGCCGCATCCACCTGTTCACGCGTTGCAACATCAACGCCCCAATGGTTCAGCACACTCACCGGGTGAACTTGCGCGCCCACCTCAACACACACCACGTGAAAGCGCATACCCAGCCGGATGACCATGGCAGGTTTGCCGTGCCTCACACATTCAAGACCCAGGAACTCTTCGTAAAACTTGCGGCTCGCGGGCAGGCTGTAACACTCCAGGGTGCCGTGGCTGATGCAATAAGGCTGGACAACAGATGTCCTGGCTTGAGGCTGGACGGTACAGTTTTCTGGAAGCATGGTGTTTTCCTTTATGAAAGGGGTTACTGGGAAACGGAAAGAGATGCAAGCGTACGTGCCTTGTCGCCTTCGTTGGTAAAGGAATCTGCAAAGAACTCATGGGGATTGAGCTGGCACAAGGCAGTGAAATCCTGCCGCGCAGCATCGACCATTTGGGGAGCACCACAGGCATACACCTGATACGCCGACAACTCCGGAAAATCTTTAATGACCGCCCGGTGCACAAAACCCGTTCGGCCGGTCCAGGCGTCATCGGGAGAAGGCTCACTCAGGACAGGAATGATCTCGATCAAGGGGCTCTCACGGGCCAGCTTCTGCACTTGTTCCAGCATGTAAAGGTCAGCCTTGCGGCGGCCACCCCAATACAGCGAAATAGGCCTGATGATTCCTCTTTCCAGGCAATCGTTCAGGATCGACTTGATGGGCGCAAACCCGGTGCCCGAAGCAAGCAGGATCATGGGCCTGTCGCTGTCATCACGCAGGAAGAAGCTGCCCAGCGGCATCTCGATCTGGACAATCTCACGCACCTTCATGGTGTGGAACACGTGGTCGGTGAAATGACCGCCGGGGAGGTGGCGAATATGCAGCTCCAACTGTCGCACGCCTTCGCTGCGAGGCGTCGTGGCAATCGAATAGCTCCTGCGCGAGCCGTTGCGCAAAATGATGTCAATGAATTGCCCGGCACGAAACAACATGGGTTCATTTGGAGGCAAACCCAAAGTGATGATGGCCACTGCGGTGCTGGCGAAGCTCAAATCAAGCACACGGGTAGGCATCTTCTTGGCAACAAGTCCACGGTTCGGGTCGATTTCATCCACATCAATCGTCAAGTCACTCAGGGGCCTGGCGCAGCACAGCAATGCCAAACCTTGCGCCCTGTCGCTTTCGGGAAGATACAGCACGTGCGCTCCGCCATAGTCGACCTGGCCGCTGACAACCGTGCCACGGCAGGTTCGACACATGCCAGAACGGCAGCTAAACGGCAGCAGGACGCCTGCGGCCAAACCCGCTTTGAGAATTTCCTGGTCGTCGTCGCAGTTGAATTTTTTACCGCTGCTGCTGAGCGTGATGACGTAACCCATGTGGTGTCTTCTCGAGTTGTCGTAATTGCGGTTTCCATCCTTTAGATGGGGTAAATGATGGAGTTCGGGATCATCTCGCTGTCGTAGATCACCAGACGTGACCTGAACTTCAGGCCTTCAGGCGTCTGAACCACCTCGTCAATGGTCCGGCCCACGTTAAAAACCGTGGTTTCTTTCGAGAGTTTGGTGCGAAACACCGCGTAATTGGCTTGTGCGTGAATGCAGCCAGCCTCAACTTTTGAGACCAGGGGCGTGCCTACAACATGGCGTTGATAGTAAGGGTCATGAAACAGGGTTTCGCGAATGCCGTAGACACGGTCCTTGAGCATTCCCTTGCTTTCAAATGAGAGCGTTGCCAGAGGAAATTCGCGTTCGTGGTTTTCGCGCGGTTGCAACTTGTAGGTGCACTCTTCAGTGAAGAACTCGGGCCACAAGTCCCAGTTTCCGGAGTCGACAGCAGTGGCATAGTCAGCGTAAAGCTGGGTCAGGGCGAAGTAGTCTTCAAAGGTCATGCTCATGCTGGTCATGCCTCCATCACTTTGCGCCAGTACTCGTACATGCCGCGGATGAGTGTTTCCGACACCATGTGGTCTGTGTCGGCGACCTCGCGGCCATCAAGCTCGGCAAGTGCCCGGTGCGAAGGCTTGGTTTCAAAAGCGCTCTGCGAGAACTCAATCACCTCACCGTCGTCTGCAGATACAAACCCGGCGGGGCCGAACAGGTTGGCCTGACGCAAGCGGCGCCCGGTCATCTCTGGTGAATCGTCGGCAAAACCAAAATGCGTCCATACAAAATCAAATGCGCCTTCGCCATCGGGCTGAATATGACGGGTTGAAACGCTGTTGACCTGCTGCTGCAAGATCACGCTTGGAAACAGGGTAGTCATCACTGCGGTAGGCCCTTCCCACCAAGGCTCGGCCACGATGTCCAGGAACCGCGGGTCGTGGAGCTTCATGCTTTCCTTGAAACTCGATACCTGCGTGACCTGACTGGCCGACTCGAAAGTGGCGGAAGCTCCCCGGGTTGAAATCATGGCCGCGTGCCGGTGGTGCGCGTCCATCCTCAATTGCGATTTGTTGTCGGCGCGCCAGAGGCCGAAGGTCACAAACCAGGTGTGCAGCAAACCCGGGTGATAGGGGTCCTTGATGTTTTCCTGCATCAGCTTCCAGTTGCCCGGTATACGCTGGCGGTTGTACCCCAGTATCTTCAGTTCGCGGCCGTTAAAAAGGCGGTCAAAGTACCCGAGGATCGCGGGGCCCATGAAGTCCTCCAGCGACTCTATGGTGTGGTCAAAAGACGCAAAGACCACGCCACCGCGCCGCGCCACCTTGAGCTGCGTCAGGCCATGATCGGCGGTATTGAAGTCGGCCGGCATGCCGCCATTGACTTTGCCGTCCTGCCTGACACCGCGCCTGAAAGGCACGCCCTGCAACTTGCCGTCAAGCGCATAGTTCCACTGGTGGTAGGGGCAGGTGAAGTCCTTTTTATTGCCGTGCCGCTCACGGCAAAAAGCCATGCCACGGTGGGCGCAAACATTCTCGACAACGCAGATGGAGTTCTCTTTTTCACGAACCATGATCACCGACCGTTCACCGATGGTGGTGCGCTTGAAGTCACCCACATTGGGAATTTCGGCTTCCAGCCCCACGTAGCACCAGTGACCACTATAGAAGAATCGCTGCAGCTCTTTTCGATAGATTTTAGGGTCGGTGTAAACCTGAAAAGGAATGCGGGAGGTACCGGAATTTTCCCAGTGAATCTCTTTTGGGAATATGTCTTTGACAGGTTGTTCGTTCACCATGGATCTATTTTCTACGTTGTTCTAGGTTGCGCCCAAATAGAAGGCGTCGGAATAAATTTGCGCACTGTTGACGCCGTTACTTTGCACCAGCAAGGATGTAGCCTCTCCCATAGGGGTTGGTCCGCAAAGGTAGACACGGCAGTCTTTCAAGCTGCTCCAGTCAAAAGCAATGGGGTCGGTGTCCAGCCCGCGACGCTGCGTGCCGACTTCGTGGTCACCGTGTTCATCGCCCAGCGCCTGAAGCCAGCCTTTTCCATACACGTCCCGCGCCGTGCGCGCACCCAGGTAGAGATGAATGCTGTTTTTCATGCGCGCCTTGATCGCGCCACGGATGAGGGACAGGATATATCTAATATTTGCAACCATGGGTCTGCAAAATAACTGTTTAATGATCGCGTAATTCATAAGGTAAATTTAAGTTGCTCTTCGTGCTTGAATCCACCAAACTGTTCGCTGCGAAGAATCCTCTGTTTAGCCAGCGCGAGCACAGGCCGCAGGAGGTTATTCAGGGGGTCCTCTTAAGACTAAAAATTTGAGGCAGCTATTAGCCATGGCCGTTATCGAACTGGGGTAAGAAATTACTAGCCGAGAGAGACAGGTTGGTCCGTAAAAAAGAGGCCCACAATCAGCGCCATCAGGTAATGCTAGTGGGCTGAAGAATTCCTTCAACGGCGACTGGCTTCGCGGTGATAGCTGGTGTCAAGATAGCTTTCAACCGGCTGCATTTTCTTTTGTGGCTTGCCGTATTTTTCACGCAATTGCACTGCGGTGCGCACGCCTGCCACGTTGATGGCGGCATCGCGGGTAAATCCGTCCTTGGGGTCGAGCAAGACGCCATAGCTAGTCTCGACGCTCTGGCGGGTGGCGCCATTGACGTTCTTCATGAAGATGGCGATGGCCGCCTCCTTGTTTTTAGGTTCATAGAGCCAATCGAGCGACTGCCGGTAACCACGGATATAGCCAACTAGGACGGTCTTGTTATTTTCGGCCCAGTCTTTGCGCACGCCAGCGACCAGGCCTTGATAGTTGCCCACGGCAGCCGACGCGTCAGCCAGAATGTTGATGCCTTTTTCCTTGGCTAACACATCGAACGGGGAGATCAGCATGGTGGCTGCGTGCTTGCCTTCCACCAGGCCGTTGTAGCGCTGTAGCACGCCGCCGGCTGAGACGGTTTTGTAATCGCGGTCGAGCAGCAAGCCATTGCGCTCAAGCACTTCGAGTAACACGAAGGCGTAGCCGGTGGTCAGCGCATCGACCGACAGGGTCTTGCCTTTGAGATCGGTAAAGCCCTTGACGCTGGGGACCGCACCGATGCGCAGAAAGCCATTGTCGGCGCCCATGACGGCAATCAGGTTGCTGCCATCGATGGGCACTGCTCCCTGTCCTTCACGGTAGGCTAGCAAATTGTCGACCGCCGTCATGCCGATTTCGAACTGGCCGTTGATCAGACCGGTCAGTTGTTCGCGCGAATTGGGAGTGCTGATGGTCTTTACTTCAACGCCATTGCTGGCGAAAAAGCCTCGCTCCTGTCCGACCCAGATCGGCCAGTTGAAGCCGCCCGGGAAGACGTTGACCCGTAATTCGTGCTTGGGCGTGTTGGCCGCAGGCATGAAAGTAAGGCTGCCGCAGGCAGCTAGCAGGCCGACGCAGGCTAGCGTCCAAGTAATCTTCAACAGCTTCATGAAAGATCCTTGTTCTTAAGTTTGTCCAGGAGATGGAGATGCATGCCGCGCTCGGAAGTGATATTAAAAAGGAAAGATAAGTATGAATTGTTTCGCAGATGGTTTTCTCGTTGAAGGACTAGAACAACACTTGCATGGCACGTATGATTACCCATGAAAGTGCATAAACCAATAGAATATGGTGAATACTGTCCATCACATCTGTGAATAGCGCCCATGGACTTAAAAAACATAGATCTCAACCTGCTTCTCGTGTTTAACGAAGTGTTCGTTGAGCGCCGCGTCTCCAGAGCCGCCACAAATTTAGGCATTACTCAGCCAGCAGTCAGCAACGCATTGGCGCGCCTGCGCAGGTTGTTAGATGACGATTTGCTGGTTTCCACCCCCAAAGGCATGGTTCCCACACCCTTTGCCGATCAGTTGGCCGAGCCCGTGGCTTACGCCCTGGGAATACTACACAGCGCTGTGCAGCAACGCACTACGTTTGACCCGGTCGTTAGTCAAAGGGTGTTCCGGATCGCGATCACGGATATCGGTGAAATCTATTTTCTGCCGCAGTTGATGGAGTTGCTTTCGCAAATAGCGCCCGGCGTGTCCGTGGCAACAGTACGCGCTGGGGCGCTTGACCTCAAAAGTGAAATGGAAACCGGACAAGTGGATGTCGCGGTGGGATTGCTTCCGGTTTTGCAGTCGGGGTTTTTTCAGCGCCGACTTTTTGAACAGCGTTATGTGTGCATGTTCCGCCGAGGTCATCGTCTGGACCAGGGCGAGATCAGTCTTGATGAGTTTTCTGAAGCCGGGCATGTGGTTGTGTCGGCCACCGGAACTGGTCATGGAAAAATCGATGAACTGATCGAGCGTTCAGGCGTGAAGAGGCTGGTGCGCCTGCGCGTCCCGCATTACGTGGCGGTGGGGCATATTCTTGGCAGCACCGAAATGATCGCCACCGTACCGGAACGCTTTGCCGAGCGCATCGCCGCGCCGTTTGGGCTGTCGTATGTAGCGCACCCCGTGAAGTTGCCAAGCAGCGCAATCAGCATGTTTTGGCACGCAAAGGTACACAAGGATCCGGCTAATCAATGGATACGAGGCTTGTTCTTCAACATGCACTCAGATGCCACCGTTCAGCGCCCGAGAGCAGGCTGACTTGAACGAGACCCGCCCAGTTAGTGGGTGTGGCAGAGGTAGCCGTACCAGCGCTGAGAGCTAACGCTGGTGTTCTTAAAATCGAGGTTGTTGCTAATTTTTGGAAGCTGTGCATGTTGAGTTCCATTGCCCTGAGAACCTTTCTGGCACCTGAAAATAGTCATTTTTGGCCTCAAATGGGGTTTTTGGGGCTTGCGCGACGCGGTTACCAATTCGATCAGGCACCCCAGCCATCACCAACGGCTTGTACCTGCTCAAGCACCAGCTCCACCGCTGCGTCCTGGTGGTCTGGCGGATATTTGTATTTACGCAAGATGCGCTTGACCATCAACCGCAGCTTGGCTTGCACGCTTTCTCTAGCAGACCAGTCCACACTCAGGTTCTTGCGCAGGCTTGCCGTGAGCTCGTGTGCAATCTTTTTCAAGGTTTCATCGGTCAGCTCACGCACGGCTGATTCGTTTTCGACCAGCGCGTAATAAAAGCGAACTTCGTCTTCAGTCAGCCCCAGCTTTTCCCCCTGCAATGAAGCCTCCCTGAACTTCTTGGCCATCGCGATCAGCTCTTCCATCACCTGCGCAGTTTCAATTGACCGGTTCTGGTAGCGCTGAATCACGTTAGACAACATCTCAGAAAACTTGCGGTCTTGCACGATGCTGCCGGCAAA
>JBBRMH010000092.1:0-16223 GCA_038230935.1 Burkholderiales bacterium
CGGGCCGGCGAGTTGGCGACAGATACGTCTGCATGGGGGAATGCTGTGCTTGTTTGCATATCATCAATCTGAAAAATCGCTATCGGAAAAGAGAAATTCGAAGCCCATAGCTGGAGTCGATAAAAGACTTTCAATGTATGCAGCAAGCGTTCTTCCCTCTTGCCCGGTCAACGGGTCAAAAGCCCTGCATCTCAGGCAATAGGCTCAACAAGACGCTTCAGCCAGATCAAATCAAGTGATCGAATTGGAAAGCCGAACAATGCTTTCGCACAGGTTCGGGAGGATGTCCGGATTTGACATGGATTGCGTACGACATTTTTCCGGCATTTCAACCGTACATCTTTTATAACGGCTGTTCTTCGATAAACTTTAGGCTGCGACTTGTAAATAATTGTTTTTCTTATCAATTTTTTCGGATATCTGTGCTGGCAAGGGCTGTATTTGCGCGACGATGCTGCGCGCCTTGTCGTAATCCCCGGCACACTTGCATTGCTCCAAAGCCTGGCAAAGGTCGGCGAAACCTGTCACACCGACTGTTCTTGCCGACGAATTGGCGCGGTGGCTTTTTCCTGGGGTGGCTGACACGACACACAGGATCAAACGAAAACGGCATTTCTTGTCTGCCCCAAAGGCCCCCAGAGTCAAGTCCAACTGATTGCGGCTTACTTGGTGAAGCATTTGACACACCTTTGCAATGAACGGGGACGAATCCATGACCACTGATACACCACTGATTGACGACGCTGCCTTTAACAAGGCAGGCGAGGCTGGCAGACGTTTGTTGGCGCGTGGACCGCTGGCAACGGCTGCACGCTATGAAGCTGGGCGTGTGCATGTTGAGCTGAATAACGGCTGTGCTTTTGAGTTCCCGGCCTCACACGTCCAAGGGCTGGCCGGTGCGGACGAAGCTGACCTGGAGTGCATCGAAATATCTGCGTCTGGTCTGGGTTTGCATTGGCCCGGGCTTGATGCAGATTTGTATGTACCCAGCCTGGTCAAGGGTGTGCTGGGCACCAGGCATTGGATGGCCCGGATTGGCAGCTCTGGCGGAAAGACCAAGAGCCTTGCCAAGTCGGTCTCTTCGCGCGCCAACGGCAAGCTCGGCGGCCGTCCAAAAGCATCGTGCCCGATTGAGGTGGCTTGAATCAAGCGTTGCCTAACCCTTATGGAAAATGCGTTTATAGCTGTAAAAACAGCAACAAGTTGTCAGTCAATAAAGCAAAGGTGCATAGAACGGCAGCAGACCTGCACTGTTGGGTGCTTGATTGATCAGTGCAAGATGCACAAGCTCGACTCGCTGTGCAAGGCAGTGACGGCCTGAAACAGATCGCACCAGCACATGCCTGCATTGCTACTGGCGCGTGACATTGGGTAATGCACCAGGCAATTTCTGGGGCGGTTTATGACCAAATTGGCCTCTGGCCAATGTGGAATATGCGCGAGCAGCTATTAAAAAAGAGTAGTTGCACGCGCTTTGTCGGCCACGGACCAAAATCCAGCCAAGACGCTGGATTTCTAATCTGCCCGGAAGCGGGCATCCGGGATGCAAAAGGTCCTCAATGCCAGTCAACGATGCGCCTTCAAATCAACCCACAGGACGGAGCGCGCTCGACATGGGAGACTTGCTGTTTCTGTACCCCTGAGTAGCGATACTGATGCGCAGTGCATCCACGCGTTCACCCAAACCCTATCCAAAAAACATGCGCATCCTTCACACCTCAGACTGGCACCTGGGCCAGCATTTCATGGGCAAGAGCCGCCAAGCCGAACATCAGGCGCTGATTGACTGGTTGCTGCTTCAAGTTGACGCGCATGCCGTTGATGCCGTCCTGATTGCAGGCGATATTTTCGACACCGGCTCGCCTCCGAGCTATGCGCGCGCGCTGTACAGCCACCTGGTGGTGAAGCTGCACAGCGCAGGGGTGGCGCTGTTGTTGCTCGGGGGTAACCACGACTCGGTGGCCACTCTGGGTGAAAGCCGCAGCATACTGGCCTGTCTGGGCACCATGGTGGTAGCCGACGTGACCCAGCCTGCGGACCATGTTGTGGTCCTGCCCCAGCGGGGCGGCAAGGCTGAGGCGGGCTGCATTGTTTGCGCCGTGCCGTTCATCCGCCCGCGTGATGTGCTGCAGAGCCAGGCCGGGCAAAGCGCGCAAGACAAACAGCAGTCGATGCAGGCAGCGATCCAGGCGTACTACCAGCGTGTGTACGAGGCAGGGAAGGCACGGCAGGCGCAATTGCAACTGGCGCTGGGCCGGTCTGTGCCCCTTATGGCTACCGGACACCTCACCACAGTGGGTGCCAGCAGCAATGAGTCAGTGCGCGAAATTTATGTCGGCTCACTGGACGCCTTTCCCACGGCAGCGTTTCCCCCGGTGGACTACGTCGCGCTGGGGCACATTCACAAGCCGCAAAAAGTCGGTGGACTGGCGCATATCCGTTACTGTGGCTCACCGATTGCATTGGGTTTTGACGAAGCCAGGCAGCAAAAAGAAGTGTTGCTGGTGGACCTGGATGCGAGCGGCCTGGCAGGCATCACGCCACTGGCGGTGCCCCGGTTCCAGCCGTTGATATCTGTCAGCGGGAGCCTGGCGGCGCTCGCAGATAGCATCAAGACAGCTGCCGCACAAGGCAGTGCAGACAAGCCGGTGTGGCTGGAAGTGACCGTGGCAGAAGACGATTACCTGTCAGACCTGCCCGCCCGCATTGGCAGCATGACGAAAGGGCTCCCGGTTGAAGTTTTGCGCGTGCGCCGCCAGCGCGCCAACGCAGTAGCCACTATGGCGAGCAATACCTTGGAAACACTGGACGACCTCAGCCCTGAAGACGTCTTTGCAAGACGGCTGGCGCAGGAAGACCTGCCGCCAGACATGCAGGCAGCACTGGGCCAGCGCTTCGCGCAAGTAGTCAAAAGTATCACTGAAGGCGTTACATGAAAATTTTAAAACTGCGCCTGAAAAACCTGAACTCGCTCAAAGGTGAGTGGGCCATCGACTTCACCAGGCCGCCTTTTACTGAGAACAGCCTGTTTGCCATCACCGGCCCCACGGGTGCGGGAAAATCGACTCTGCTGGACGCGATTTGCCTGGCGCTCTACCACGAGACGCCGCGGCTAAAGAGCGTATCCAAATCGGCCAACGACATCATGACGCGCCACACGGGCGACTGTCTGGCCGAAGTCGAGTTTGAGGTCAAGGGTGCTGTGTACCGCGCCTTCTGGAGCCAGCGCCGGGCCCGCGAGAAGGCCGACGGCGCGCTGCAAGACGCCAGGGTTGAACTGGCCAGCGTAGAGCCCACCACCGGACTGGGCACTATTTTGAGCAGCCACAGCAACGACAAGCTAAAACGCATTGCGGACATCACCGGGCTGGACTTTGCCCGCTTCACCCGCTCCATGCTGCTGGCACAAGGCGGGTTTGCTGCGTTTTTGAATGCCAGCGCCAATGACCGGGCCGAGCTGCTGGAAGAACTCACCGGCACTGAAATCTATGGCGACATCTCGCGCAAGGTGTTTGAACAAGCGCGTGAAACCAAACAGCAGCTGGACCAGCTCAAGGCGCGCGCTGAGGGTGTGGCGCTTTTGCCCGCAGACCAGCGTGAGGCCATGCTGGCCGAGATAACGCACTGGACACACGCGCTGGGTGAATTGCAAACGGCGCACGACGCTGCGACCAGGCAACACCAATGGCAGCTCAGCCTGGCGCAAAGCACACAGGAATTAGCGGGTCTGGACGCCGCTCAAAATACGGCAATGGCCGCACGCCAGGCGGCTGCACCCGAACTGCAGCGTCTGGCTGACAGCGAGCCCGCACAAGCCATGCAGGCACCGCACGTGGCGCTGCAGCAGGCCAGCACAGCCCGCTCTGAAACAGCCAGCCTGCTGACCACCCTGCAACAGCAGCACCAGCACGAATCTGTAGCCAACGGCCAGCAGCACCACTGTGCCCATACTCTGGCACACCGCACGGCAGCAGCAGCGCAGGCGCAGCTGGACCACACCGTCGCCAATCACTGGCGTATCGCCGATGCATGCGCCGCCAACGCACAGCACGCCCTGCTGGGCGAACGCCTGGGTGGCTGGCGCCAGCAGTTTGAACAGCGAGGCAAGTCAGAACGCCGTGCGGCTGAACACCATGCGGCTTTGAAGGCGCTGCAGGAAGAAGTTGCCCGGCGCAGCGAGGTCATCATCGGCCAAAGCGCACTGGCCGATACCGCATTGCAGGCGCAATCCGCATCGGCGTCTGCGCTGCAAACCGCACAGACAGAGCAAAACCAGCGCCTGGGCGGGCAACCGATGGCTACATGGCGCGAGCAGTGGCGGTGTGCACAAGGCTTTGTTAACGCGTGGAAGCACCTTGTCCAACTGGGCCAGCAACGCCGCGAGCTCGCCGCGCAGCAGACCGCGCTGGGTGCAGACATTCAACAGGGCCAAGCCGCCGCCAAAGCTCACGAGGCCCAGCGCCTGGTGCTGCATGCGCAGTATCAAGCGCTCAAGGAACAGGTAGCAGACAAGCAAAAGCTGCTGGCACAAGAGCGACGTATCCAGAGCCTGGACCAGCACCGCAAGGCATTGCAGCCCGGCCAGGCATGCCCGCTGTGCGGTGCCACAGCGCATCCGGCCATTGACGCCTACCAGGCGCTGGATGTGTCAGCCACCGAAGCCGCATTGCAGCAAAAACAGGCCGAACTTGAAAGCGTGATGGTCAGCGGGCAAGCCGTTGCTGCCTTGCTGCAGGCCCTCAACATCACACAGGCAGAGCGCATGAGCCGACAGGGCAAATCCAGCCAGCACATCGCGCAATGGCAAACCCAGTGGGCCATTGCCGCCAGCCAGGTGGGCACCAGCGAAGCCCCCACGGCAGACGACTGGCAAAGCGCAGAGCACCTGGCTGCAGGGCAGCAGACCGCAGCTAACCAGTGGCGCCGATTGGATGCTGATTTACAAGCACTCGAAGTTGGCGAGCACAACGTGCAGCGGGCGCAGGAAGCGTTCAATCAATGCGCCCAGGCACGGCAGGCGGCAACCCACCAGCTCGAACTTTTGCAGCAAGCCGCCCAGGCCGCACAGACGCGCCACACCACCCTGCTGCATGACATCGACACCACCCAAGCAGAAGCCTTGCAGTTCCAGGCAAATCTGCAGGCAGCACTGGCCGAGGCAGGCTACACCCTGCCCGCAGACCCCGCGTCATGGCTGCAGGCGCGGGATGCTGAATCCAGACAATGGCAGCACGCCCAAGAGCAGTTGCAGGTGCTGGCCCAGGCCACCACCCGCCAGCAGGCCCAGCGTGACGCCGCACAAGCGCAAGCCGACCTGTGGGCGCAGCGGTGGACCGCTTTGCAAGCGGCCATGAAAGAACAGGTTTTCGATTTTCCGGATTTTGCCGAGGTGTCTGACGAAACTCTATCGCAGGCACTGGCTATCAGCGTGCAGACTATAGGCCGCCTCGAAAAAGCCCTGGCTGCACTGGAAGGCCGCCAGATACAGGCGCAATCCACACACACCCGGCAAGCTGCAGCACTGGATGCCGCAACGCAAGCTTGGCAAAGTGCCTTGCAGGGCAGCCCCTTTGCCGATCAGGCCGCGTTTGAAACAGCGCTGTTGTCCACACCAGAGCGCCAGCGCCTGGCAACCATGCGAGACGCCCTGCACAGTGCAGAGCAGCGCGCCAGCGCATTGCGCCAGGCCGCGCATGACAAGCACGCCGGTCTTCAAGCCCAGTCATTGACGGCACAGACGCCAGAAGAGCTGCAGGCGTGCCTGACAACGCTCGAAGAGCAGCGCAGCACCCAAAGCGAGAAAATCGGTGCACACCGCGCCTTGCTGGCCAACGACGCCCAGCTGCGCACCAGCCAGCAAGCCCTGTTTGACCAGATCAGCAGCCAGACCGCAGAGTCTGACCTGTGGCAGCGGCTGGACGGGCTGATCGGCTCTGCCAAAGGCGACAAGTTCCGCAAGTTTGCCCAGGGCCTCACGCTGGACCACCTGCTGCAGCTGGCCAACCAACATCTGACCCGCCTGCATGAGCGCTACCTGCTGCGCCGCAAATCCACCGGCGAGCTGGAGCTGGAAATTGTCGATGCCTGGCAGGGCGATGCCGCCCGCGACACACGCACGCTCTCGGGTGGCGAAGGCTTTCTGGTCAGCCTGGCGCTGGCTTTGGCACTGTCAGACCTGGTGAGCAACAAGACTTCTATCGATTCACTGTTCCTCGACGAAGGCTTTGGCTCGCTTGATGGCGACACGCTGGAGATTGCGCTGACTGCCCTCGATTCACTCAACGCCAGCGGCAAGATGATCGGCATCATCAGCCATGTCGAGGCAATGAAAGAGCGTATTCCTGCGCAGATCCGGGTCGAGAAAGGTGGCGGAATTGGGCATTCGCGGCTGGTAGTGCAGTGTTGAATAAAGGCCACTGCCATCTGTGCGCGCGAGCGCGGGCAGTACAGAGCAGCCGAGACGGCAGCGTTTAAAGCGACAAAGGCGGACAAAGCGCTCAAAGCGCCTAAAGCGCCCAAGATGCGCTGGCCAATCTGCCCCAGCTGTGCAACAAGAGGAAAAAGCGCAATGCGCAGGGCCACTTCAACACCTTGGGTAGGCTACAAGCTGCACCTGGACATGGCCTGCTGAGGGGTGCCCATCACGGCCGTACTGACATCAGCGTGAACTCGGCCATGTACCGATTGTGGCCATCAACTCGCGCGTGCGCGAGAATCCGCCCACGCTGGACGCGGCCGAGAAAAAGCGCTTTGGCGAGCGCACGGTGATCGAACACATCAACAGCCGATTGAAGGACAGCTTTGGCTGCGCCAGCATGTGGGTCAAGGGCCATGCGAAATTGCTGTGCCACACCACACCACGTTTGCGGTGCTCGCCGTCAGCGTGAATGCCTTGATGCGTTTGATGCTGCATCAAGGCTCGTCGGACGAGGCCGATCAATTCACCTGAGTTGCGAGCTGATTAAAAAGTTGCCAAGACGCTGCAAAAACCAGTAGCGTGAGGGCAAACACGCCCTTACGTGAGCGTTTGAGCGTCAACGCATTGAAAAACTCTTCAGTTTGATCGCATCCAGCTTGGTTTTTACGAAAAATCAGTCTTCTGAACTTATGACGCAGAATTGTGCAAGTGGCTCTGATTTATAGCGGATTGTCTTATGGCGTCTCGGCGTTTCGCGTATTGACTTTAGCAGCTGCAGTGACTGTTTTACCTGCCATTCTGGCCAGGCGCTTGGGACTTTCAGGTGCTTTCCAGGTGACCAGCTGGGTGCCTGCCCAGACGTCATGCCAGAATTGCTGACGCGGATGAAAGCGAGCCAGCACCGCCCAGACAGCCACCCAGCCCAAAGTCACCAACGCGCCTTCTGCGGCTGGCAGACCCAGGACCCAGCTGATACCCAACGGCGGCAAAAACCATAGCCAGCTCAAGGCGTAGCGCAGCAAGGCGCGTTTTTGCGTGATGCACTGGCCTTGTAAATCCACCACACGAATGTCCCAGGTTTTCATGGCCAGTGTCTGGCCTTTGGCCCAGAACCAGACAAAGTAAATGCCAAAAACAACAAAAACAAAGGCCTGCAGCGCATGGCGATTGTCCAGCGCATTGCGCGTCTGGCTCAGGGTACCAAAAAGATAGCCTGCGATAAAGACTACGCCGAACATTAAAAGTCCCTCGTACATCCAGCAGGCCATGCGCCTTTTGATGGAGGGGACCGGATAAGTTGTTTGATTGGCTGTCAATTTTGTAGCTTCTGGCGATTTTGATTATGCAACTCAGCACCTGCAGGCGAATGAAAAGAGCTGGCTTCTTGACTGCGGATAACTTAGTTTGTAGGGGCCGTTCCGGGGCTGACAGGGACGGCTTCACTTGCTGGGCGCGGGTGCGTCGTCGTCAGGTTCGGAGCGGCTTTGAAAGGCAATTTCTGATCTGGTTTGCCCCCGTGGGGTACCGCAGTCGTGAGCTTTTGTGGCGCAACCGGTTTGACGGCCACTGCAGCACCAGCGGGCGTGGGCGTGGCATTGGAGGCGAGCTTTTGCTTTTCTTCAGGACTCAATGCCTGGTAGGTTTGCCATTTTGCCTTTTTTTCTTCAGGCGTCAGTTGCGTGGATAACTCTCTGGTCTTTGCAAAGTTGAGACGGGCTTGCGCGCGTTGTTGCGGACTCAGGGCCACCCACTCGTTCATCCGGCTGTGTAGCGTTGTCTGGTCAGCAGGGGACAAGGCCGGGTAGTTTTTGGAGATTTCCAGCCATTTTCTTTTTTGTGCTTCGCTGATAGTGTTCCAGCTCAACGCCAGCGGCTTGAGTGACTGTTGCTGCATCGGGGTCAGCTCACTCCAGGATGGCCTGGAGGCTACAGGTTTCGGTGCCACTTTGGCGGGCACTGCAGTACTCGCAGGAGCGGCTGGCCTGGCAGCTGGCGCTGGCTGGGCAAAGCCGCGCGTGGGCACAGCCAGCACACATGCCATCGCCACTGTGCTTAGTGCTGATGACCAGCGCGGCGCGCGCTGGATAAAACAAACAATTTCAACGACTATTCCCATCACGTCAAAGCCGTAGATCAGCGCGTTGACTTGAGAAACTGGACAAATCCAGGGTCGGCAAAAGCAGCAGGCGGCAACTCGTCAATCAGTAAAGCGGCATCGACTTCTGCAACTTCCTGCGCGCGGTTGTCGTTCTGCACGGAGTTAATTGCCAGCAACCCGGCGACAAGCGCAATCAGCGGAATCACCGAGCCAATGCGCGACCACCAGCTAAAGCCTTCATCACCGCCCCACGTCAGCGCTGCACTGCCTGAGCTATTAACGATGGTGACAGCGCTCTGGGTTGGGGCGATTTTGCGTTTGGCAACAGCCTGAACGCGGGCCGCACGCAGGCGTTCTGAAATATCGTAGGGTAGATCTGCCGTGCTTGCAGACAAGTAGGACGTGGCTTTGAGAGCGAAGCGGTCCTGAAGAACATCCGAGCGATTTTGAAGTGAATTAATCATAGCTTTATACCTTTTGCACTCAGGGCTTTACTGAGCGCATGAACCGCCCGGGAACAATGTGTTTTGACGCTGCCTTCCGAGCAACCCATGGCCACTGCGGTTTCGGCCACGTCCATCTCCTCCCAGTAACGCATCAGAAACGCTTCCCGTTGACGGTCCGGGAGTTGTTTCACCTCTTGCTCGATCTCCCGCAATATCTGGGCGCGCTCTGTTGCGTCCTGGGCGCTCTCTGTGCCCTCTGAGTCACTCAAGCTCTCTAAAGTTTCAAGAATATCAAAATCGCCTTCTTCTCCTGCCGATTCAAAGTCGCTCATGTTAGAGAAAAGCGCTGAACGGGTCTTGCGTCGCCGGAACCAGTCCAGTGTGGTGTTGGACAAAATCCTCTGGAAAAGCATTGGCAGCTCTGCGACAGGCTTGTCACCATAGCTGTGTGCCAGTTTCATCATGCTGTCCTGGACAATATCAAGCGCTGCCTCGTCGTCCCGCACGTGATAGACGCTTCGCTTGAAAGCGCGTTTTTCAACGCTTTTCAGAAAGTCCGAGAGTTCTTGTTCAGTTGCCAACGGTGTGGTTTTCCGGGTTGTCGAGCGCTGTAACTATTAGATAGGCTTATCAAAAATTATCGCATCGTGGCCGGGATGAGCAGCACCGACGCTGCTTCGCTTGCTTTTTGCACAGCACTAAATGCCATAATACGTTTTGCAATTCAAACGGCAAACGGGCTCTGATCCAGCGAAATATGCTTTTGCTTATGGTTTTAGTCTCAAGTCTTGACGCTGCTTCACAAGAGCCAGCCAAAAGGCACCCAAGGTATTTCGTTAGAGAAATTCACAAAGGTTCATCATGGAAATCTCCAAAGCGGAAATCGCTTCCGCTGCAGCAGTGTCTGCAAATTCAAATCCGCATGCCCCTTCTCAAGACCTGAGAGGCGCAGAAATACTCGTCAAATCGCTTCAGGCCGAGGGTGTCAAGTACATCTGGGGTTACCCCGGCGGCGCAGTCCTGCATATCTATGATGCGTTCTACAAGCAGGACACAATTCAACATGTATTGGTGCGTCACGAGCAGGCTGCTGTGCATGCCGCTGACGGCTATGCCCGCGCTACGGGCGATGTAGGCGTTGCACTGGTGACCTCAGGGCCCGGTGTCACCAACGCCATCACCGGCATTGCAACGGCCTACATGGACAGCATTCCGATGGTGATCATCACCGGTCAGGTGCCCACGCATGCGATTGGCCTGGACGCGTTTCAGGAGTGCGACACGGTCGGCATCACGCGCCCTATCGTTAAGCATAACTTTTTGGTCAAAGACGCCAGACACATCTCCGAGACGATGAAAAAGGCTTTTCATATCGCACGCAGCGGCCGACCTGGCCCGGTGGTAGTGGATATTCCCAAAGATGTGTCTTTTAATAAAGTCGCTTACGTAGGCTACCCTAAAACCGTGGAGATGCGCTCCTACAACCCGGTGCGCAAAGCCCATGGCGGGCAAATTCGCAAAGCCCTGCAACTGCTGATGACGGCCAAGCGCCCTTATATTTATACCGGCGGTGGTGTGTTGCTCAGCAATGCATCGCAAGAGTTGCGCACGCTGGTGGACATGCTGGGTTACCCCTGCACCAACACGCTGATGGGCCTGGGCGCTTATCCGGCGAGTGACAAAAAATTTCTCGGTATGCTTGGCATGCACGGCACATACGAAGCCAACAACGCGATGCAAAACTGCGACGTGCTGCTGGCAGTCGGTGCCCGTTTTGATGACCGTGTGATTGGCAACCCCAAGCACTTTGCACAAAACGAACGCAAGATCATTCATATTGACATTGACCCGTCGAGCATTTCCAAGCGCGTGAAGGTGGACATTCCTATCGTAGGTGATGTCAAGGATGTACTCACAGAGTTGATTGCGATGATCAAAGAGTCTGGCCTTCAGCCGGACGCCAACGCACTGGGCGGCTGGTGGGACACCATCGAAGGCTGGCGCAAGCGTGACTGCATGAAATACAGCATGGGCAGCAGCGAGGTCATCAAGCCGCAGTACGTGGTGGAAACGCTCTGGAACATGACCAAAGACGCGGATACCTACATCACGTCAGACGTCGGCCAGCACCAGATGTGGGCGGCGCAGTATTACAAATTTGATGAGCCAAGACGCTGGATCAATTCGGGTGGGCTGGGCACCATGGGCGTGGGTATTCCGTATGCCATGGGTATCAAGCTGGCCAAACCCGAGTCGGAAGTGTTTTGCATTACCGGTGAGGGTTCGGTGCAAATGTGTATTCAGGAGCTGTCAACCTGCCTGCAATATAACACGCCGATCAAGATTGTTTCCCTGAACAACCGCTACCTGGGCATGGTGCGCCAATGGCAGGAGCTGGACTACGAGGGCCGCTACAGCCACAGCTACATGGACGCGCTGCCCAACTTCGTCAAGCTGGCAGAGGCTTATGGCCACGTTGGCATGCTGATTGAAAAGCCGCAGGATGTGGAGCCTGCACTGCGTGAGGCGCGCAAGCTCAAGGACCGCACCGTCTTCATGGACTTCCGCACGGACCCGACTGAAAACGTCTTCCCGATGGTCAAGGCGGGCAAGGGCATCAACGAAATGTTGCTGGGTTCTGAGGATTTATAGTCAAACAAGCCTGTGGCGCACTAAAACTATGCGCCGGTCGCTATCTAATCAATAGCATTCCATTTAATTTATTGACGAATCTATTGTTTGCCAAGCCTGTGCATTACCGTGCGCAGGGGAGGGCAGCGAAAAGAGGAGTCCACTTCTTATGAAACACATCATTGCAGTTTTGCTTGAAAACGAGCCGGGCGCTCTCTCTCGCGTTGTTGGCTTGTTTTCAGCCCGTGGGTACAACATTGAAAGCCTGACGGTAGCGCCCACCGAAGACCCGACCCTGTCGCGCATGACCATTCAAACCAGTGGTTCTGACGACGTGATTGAACAGATCACCAAACACCTGAATCGCCTGATTGAAGTTGTCAAGGTGGTTGACCTGACCGAAGGCGCTTATACCGAGCGTGAGCTGATGATGGTCAAGGTGCGCGCAGTCGGCAAGGAGCGCGAGGAAATGAAGCGCATGGCGGACATTTTTCGCGGTCGGATCATTGATGTGACTGAAAAAAGCTACACCATTGAGCTGACCGGCGACCAGACCAAAAACGATGCGTTTCTTGATGCCATTGACCGCAGTGCGATTTTGGAGACGGTTCGCACCGGCTCCAGCGGTATCGGCAGGGGTGAACGCATTTTGCGGGTGTAGGTGAGTGCACAGATGTTGAAGGTTTGAAGTTTCCTGGCTGTTTTATTTTTAGTGACTATTTAGGAGAAAAAAAGATGAAGGTTTATTACGACAAAGACTGCGACCTGAGCCTGATCAAGGGCAAAACGGTAGCCATCATTGGTTACGGCAGCCAGGGCCACGCCCACGCGCAGAACCTCAACGACAGCGGCGTGAAGGTCGTGGTCGGATTGCGCAAAGGTGGTGCATCGTGGGACAAAGTGGGTAAAGCTGGCTTGACTGTCATGGAAGTCAACGATGCCGTCAAGATTGCTGACGTGGTCATGATCCTGCTGCCTGACGAAGACATCGCTGGCGTGTACAAAAACAATGTCGAGCCACACGCCAAGCAGGGCGCGTCCCTGGTGTTTGCCCACGGCTTTAACGTGCATTACAACCAGGTCATACCACGCGCCGATCTGGACGTGTGGATGGTGGCGCCCAAGGCACCTGGCCACACCGTGCGCAACACTTACACCCAGGGCGGTGGCGTGCCACATCTGGTGGCGATTCACCAGGACAAATCGGGCAAGGCCCGCGACCTGGCGCTGAGCTATGCCATGGCCAACGGCGGCGGCAAAGCTGGCATCATTGAAACCAATTTCAAAGAAGAAACCGAGACTGATCTGTTCGGTGAGCAGGCCGTGTTGTGCGGCGGCGCGGTTGAACTCATCAAGATGGGTTATGAGACGCTGGTTGAAGCCGGCTATGCACCTGAAATGGCTTATTTCGAGTGCCTGCATGAGCTCAAACTCATCGTGGACCTGATCTATGAGGGCGGCATTGCCAACATGAATTATTCGATATCGAATAATGCAGAGTATGGCGAGTATGTGACGGGCCCTGAAGTCATCAACGAGCAGTCACGCGAAGCCATGCGCAATGCCCTCAAACGGATTCAGACCGGTGAATACGCCAAGATGTTTATCCTCGAAGGTCGTACCAACTATCCTGGCATGACGGCACGCCGCCGCCTGACAGCTGAGCATTCGATCGAAAAAGTCGGTAGCCAATTGCGCGCGATGATGCCGTGGATTGCCAAAAACAAGCTGGTGGACCAGACCCGCAACTAAAGTTTTCCAGTCTCTGGAATTCGCAGGCCCTGTCCTGCAGGAAGCCGCGCAAACGTCTTGCGCGGCTTTTTCAATGGCGGGTACAAACTGCGTTACTGATTGTTATGCTTGCCCAAGTCTTTGATACAGGCTATGAGCCGGATGGTACGGCGTAGTCGGTTTGGTATCCTCTGTGCTAGTTCCGAGAAAGATTTTTATGCATGATGGTGAAGAAACCGCTGTAACAGTTGAGGAAGCAGTGGTGCGCAAGCGCCGCAAGGGCATTTACATACTGCCCAACCTGTTCACGCTCGCTGCGCTATTCGGCGGGTTTTATGCCATCGTGATGGCCATGAACGGTCGCTTTGACCAAGCCGCCATTGGGGTGTTCTGCGCCATGGTGCTTGACAGCCTGGATGGTCGTGTGGCCCGCATGACAAATACCCAGAGTGCGTTTGGCGAACAGATGGATTCGCTGTCCGACATGGTTTCTTTTGGTGCAGCGCCAGCGTTGATCGCCTATGTGTGGGCGCTGACAAGCCTCGGGCGCTGGGGCTGGATAGGTGCTTTCGTCTATTGCGCGTGTGCTGCATTGCGCCTGGCCCGGTTCAACGTCAATACGGCGGTGGTCGATAAACGCTTTTTTCAGGGCTTGCCATCGCCAGCGGCAGCGGCTCTGGTTGCAGGCTTTATCTGGTTGATGACCGATGCGGGAATCAATGGTGTCGAGGTGCGCTGGGTGACGTTCGCGCTGATGTTGTACTCGGGCCTGACCATGGTAACCAATGTGCCGTTTTACAGTTTCAAAGATGTCAGCATGAAGCGCAGCGTGCCTTTCGTTGTCATTGTGCTGATTGCTTTGGGAATCGCCGTGATCAATATTGATCCGCCCACCGTGATTTTCAGCCTGTTTGTCATCTACGGCTTTTCAGGCTACGTGATTTACGGCTGGCGCAAAGCCAAAGGTATGCAAACCAGTGTGATTTCAACTTCTACAGATGAGCCCGATGAGCGCGGGTTGCATTAATAAACTGTGCTACATTTTTAGGTATGAAAAAAATTTCGCTAGCACTACTGCTATCTGCCAACGGGCGGAGACGGTAGCGTACGCGTTCACTTTTCTCAAACGGCCCGTTTGCTACCAGCAACGGGCCGTTTTGCTTTGGGTTGCTGATTTTTGATTTAAATTTTTACGGAGAATTCCATGGCTGACAAACTGATCATTTTCGACACCACCTTGCGCGATGGCGAACAGTCGCCCGGCGCGTCCATGACGCGTGACGAAAAACTGCGTATTGCGCGCCAGCTGGAGCGGCTCAAGGTTGATGTGATTGAGGCGGGTTTTGCGGCCAGTTCAAACGGAGACTTCGAGTGCGTCAAGGCGATTGCAGAAGTCATCAAGGACGCCACCATCTGCTCGCTGGCAAGGGCGAATGACCGCGACATTGCACGCGCTGCCGAGGCACTCAAGCCTGCTAAATCCGGTCGCCTGCATCTTTTTCTGGCAACCAGCGCGCTGCACATGGAAAAAAAGCTGCGCATGACGCCAGACCAGGTTTTTGAGCAAGCCAGGCTTTCAGTACGTTTTGCGCGTAACCTGATGGCTGACGTCGAGTTCAGCCCCGAAGATGGTTACCGCTCAGACCCTGACTTTTTGTGCCGGGTGCTTGAGGCGGTTATTGATGAAGGGGCTACTACGATCAACGTGCCAGACACAGTGGGTTATGCGATTCCCGAGCTGTATGGCAACTTCATCAAGAATTTGCGTGAGCGCATTCCGAACAGCGACAAGGCCATCTGGTCTGTACATTGCCACAACGACCTGGGAATGGCGGTGGCCAACTCACTGGCAGGCGTGATGATTGGCGGCGCACGGCAAGTCGAATGCACCATCAACGGACTCGGTGAGCGCGCAGGCAATTGCAGCCTTGAAGAAATCGTGATGGCGGTCAAAACCCGCAGAGATTACTTCAATCTTGACTTGAACATCGACACCAAACACATTCTGGCTACCAGCCGGATGGTCAGCCAGACGACTGGCTTCGTAGTCCAGCCCAACAAGGCTGTGGTCGGTGCCAACGCCTTTGCACATGCCTCTGGCATTCACCAGGACGGCGTCCTCAAAGCGCGGGATACCTATGAAATCATGCGCGCTGAGGACGTTGGCTGGAGCGCCAACAAGATCGTGCTGGGCAAGCTCAGTGGGCGCAACGCTTTCAAGGCTCGTTTGCAAGAGCTGGGTGTCGCCATGGAAAGCGAGCTTGACATCAATAATGCATTCATCAAGTTCAAAGACCTTGCTGACCGCAAAAGCGAAATTTTTGATGAAGACATTCTGGCGCTGGTCAGTGATGACAGCGTTAGTCATCACAAAGAGCAATATAGCTTTATCTCATTGTCGCAACACAGCGAAACCGGCGAGCGACCGCACGCGAGCGTGGTTTTTTCGGTCCACGGTAAAGAAGTCAAAGGCCAGTCAGATGGCAATGGCCCGGTGGATGCTTCCCTGAAAGCGATCGAGTCACACGTCAAAAGCGGTGCCGAGATGGTGCTCTACTCTGTCAACGCCATCAGCGGTTCCACAGAAAGCCAGGGAGAAGTCACGGTACGCCTGCAAAACAGCGGGCGCGTTGTCAATGGCGTCGGCGCTGACCCGGACATTGTGGTGGCATCGGCCAAGGCTTATCTGAGCGCTCTGAATAAACTCCAAAGTAAAGCTGATCGGGTGGCGGCGCAAGGCTGATATGCAAGTTTGTTGAAAAAATTGTAACTACTCAGCCTCCTGAGCAAACAAGCGACAATTGACAGCAATGCAAACGCCATCAAGCCTAAGCCAACTGAGTCATGCCGAGAAAGATGCACTGATTCTGATGATGCAAGAGCAGATAGCCGCCTTGCA
>JBBRMH010000093.1:0-16216 GCA_038230935.1 Burkholderiales bacterium
CCAGATCGGCTGGCATGGAGGCTTTGAGGTCGCATTGAGCGTTCAGCTCGGCAGCTGAATATTTTCGGCACTCAATTTTTGGGGTGAGCAGCAACGCACCATCGGGCATTTTGCGCAAGGTCATGCGCTGACCGGCGGCCAGACCCAGGTCACGCATCAATGACGGTGGGAGCGTCAGGCCTGTAGAGTTGCCTAATCTGCGAAGTTGAACTTCCATGCTGTTTTCTGGTGAATAAATGACTTGAAAGCTTACCCGCGAGGCTCGCACATATCAAACATTGTTTGACTTCATGCAGGCAACGCTCAAGCCTCTGGCGACACGCCGAGCGCCACCAGAAACCGCGCAACCATGTTGTAGGTGGCAATCGCGGCGGTCAGCTCCACAATCTCGGTGGTGTCGAAATGCTGCCTGAGCTGCGCAAACAGCTCGTCAGAGACCTTGACGTCCAGCGTCATCTGGGCAGCATACTGAACCACTATGCTTTCGATAGCGCCCAGCGCATGGTTTGCCTGGGCCAGACGTGGATTTGATGCACAAATAGCGTCCAACGCGTCCAATTCAGCCTGGGTGCCGCCAGCGGCCAGAAAGTCCGGCGCGTGGTGGTGGTACTCGTAAGCGGCACCCGTCAGCAAGGCCACGGTGCAAATACCGAGTTCACGCAGCTTGCGGCTGGTGGCCAGTTCGGTGCGCACGGCTTTGAGATACACGTTCCAGCTGCGCGCCAGCGGCTCGCTCCAGAGCAGGGCGCGGTCGAGGTTGATCAGCGTGCCGCCACGGCGCTCAAGGATGGCTTGCACCAGGGTTTCGGGTTGGGCTTTGAGGGAAGGGGTCCAGTCAGGAATTCGCATGGTGTTTCGTCAGGTGGTTGGTTCATTGCACAGGGCATCCAAGCGTACAGCGGATAATTCGGGCATGCGAATTCCATTTACAAAAATGCAGGGTGCGGGCAACGATTTTGTGATGCTTGACGAAACCCGTGGCCTGCTGGGCTTGACTGCAGCGCAGTACCGCTTCTTGGCAGACCGGCACTTTGGCGTGGGCGCTGACCAGATTTTGTCGGTCCGGCCCTCGCCCGGCGCGGGCATTGACTTTGCGTATGTGATTCACAACAGTGATGGACAGGAAGTTGAGCATTGCGGCAACGGCGCACGCTGCTTTGTACGCTTTGCTAGAGAACGTGGCTTGACGGACAAAACGGTGCTGAGCGTTCAAACCATGAACCGGCAACTGACGCTGGCCATGCGGCCTGATGGCCGCGTCACGGTGGACATGAGCGCTCCCGTGTTTGACCTGGATCAGGTACCGTTTGATTCAACCGGATTAATGCCAGAAATTGTCAATACATGGCAAAAATGGCCGCTGGGGCAGGTATTACCTGCACCGCACGCTCCTGTTTTTGTAGCAGTTGTGTCCATGGGCAACCCCCACGCCGTGCAGCTGGTGGACGATGTCGATACCGCCCCCGTGGCGCAAATCGGGCCACTGATTGAAAACCATGCGCGCTTTGCCCGCCGGGTCAACGCCGGGTTCATGCAGGTTGTATCTCGCGACCAGATCCGTTTGCGGGTCTATGAGCGCGGCGCTGGCGAGACGCTGGCCTGCGGCACTGGGGCGTGCGCCGCAGTGGTCGCAGGCATCCGCCTGGGCCTGCTTGACCATCAGGTAGATGTACACACGCGCGGCGGGCTCTTGAGCATTGAATGGTCAGGCGAACTGTCGGCCCCGGTATTAATGACCGGACCAGCGGCCACTGTGTTTGAATCCGAGATTGACATTCCAGACCGCCTTTAACTGTAAGAACGCGACATGAACCCCATTGACACACCGATTACCGAAGACGATATTGCCAATTTCCTGGCCAATACGCCGGATTTTTTTGAGCGCCATGCCGAATTGCTGGCCACGGTGCAGCTCTCCAGCGGCCACGGCAGCCGCGCTGTCAGCCTGCAGGAGCGCCAGGCCGGCTTGTTGCGCGACAAGATCAAGCTGCTGGAGGCCCGCATGGTGGACATGATCCGCCACGGGCAGGAAAACGTCGGTATTTCTGACAAGCTGCAGCGCTGCACGCGCCACCTGTTGCTGACAGCCAATGCACGGGATCTGCCTGCAGCCATTGTGGACACGCTCAAGGTCCATTTTTTGGTGCCCCAGGCTGCCATCAAGGTCTGGCAGGTCAACGACATCTTTGCTGATGAGGGGTTTTGCATGGGTGTAAGTAGCGATACCCAGATATTTACCCGCTCACTGACCTCGCCGTATTGTGGTGCAAACTGCGGCTTTGAAGCGGCCAGCTGGCTGCCCGAACCCGGGCTGGCCCTGTCGCTGGCGCTGATTCCATTGCGGGCTGACCCGGCGCAGGATGCGTTTGGCCTGTTGGTGCTGGCGTCATCTGACCCGGACCGGTTTCAGGCCGATATGGGCACTGACTTCCTGGCTCAAATTGGCGAACTGGCAGGCGCAGCCATTTCACGTTTGCGCCTGCGGGCTGTGTAATCTTTTCAACAGCACCATGAAATCAATACGACTCAAAGAGGGCAAAGAGCGGTCACTGCTGCGCCGCCACCCGTGGATTTTTGACGGGGCCATTGCCAAAGGTGCAGCAGACGCGGGTGAGACGGTGCGCGTTGACAGCCATGACGGCCGTTTTCTGGCCTGGGCGGCTTTCAGCCCGACGTCCAGAATCCGGGCGCGTGTCTAGAGTTTTGACGAGGCCCAACGCATAGATGCTTCTCTTTTCATAGCGCGTATCGAAGCTGCCATAAGCGCCAGAGCCCTGTTTGACATCAAAAGCGACGGCTTGCGCCTGGTTCATGGCGAGTCTGACGGCCTGCCCGGCCTGGTGGTGGACCGCTATGGCGACACCCTGGTGGCACAGTTCTCAAGCTGCGGCACCGAGCGCTTTAAGAGCGTGATTGTGCAAGCCCTGCTGGCCGCCACCGGTTTGACGCGGCTCTACGAAAGGTCAGACGCCAGCGTGCGCGCCCTGGAAGGCCTGCCCGAGGCCACCGGCTGGCTGGCGGGCTCTGGCGAGACCGCCATCATCATCACCGAACATGAATGGAAGCTCAGCCTGGACGTTGCCGAGGGCCATAAAACCGGTTTTTACCTCGACCAGCGCGACAGCCGGCAAAAGTTCGCCAGCTACGCCAGTCGCCTGAAGTTCAAGCGCGTGTTGAACTGCTACTGCTACACCGGCGGATTTACCGTGGCAGCGCTGGCGGGCGGGGCCGCGCATGTCACCTCGATTGACTCGTCCGGCCCGGCGATCGAGCGTGCCATCGCCAACGTGGCACTCAACGGTTTTGACGCTGGCCGCACCACCATGCTGGATGGCGACGTCAACGCCGCGCTGCGCCAGTACATCAAAGAAGGGGTGACGTTTGACGCCATCGTGCTGGACCCGCCGAAGTTCGCACCCACCGCCGCCCACGCCGAGCGTGCGGCGCGCGCCTACAAAGACATCAACCGGCTGGCGTTGATGCTCTTGGTTCCGGGCGGCGTGCTGTTTACCTATTCGTGCTCAGGCGGCATCAGCGCGGATCTGTTTCACAAAATCGTGGCCGGTGCGGGGCTGGACGCGGGTGTGGATGCCTTCATCAGCGAACGCATGGGAGGCGCGCCTGACCACCCGATGACCGTGACTTTCCCCGAGGGCGAGTACCTCAAGGGCCTGGTGCTGATCAAAAAGCAGCCGCCAACTTGATGCGGGGCTGGCTTTGTTCTGAAGGCAAAGCGCGACAAGGCTGCAGCACAGCGCTTTCTGGAGAGCGCTATCAATCTGCACGGCCTGCCACAGCCCTTTGTCGCTCAGGTCATGCAGTCGCACTGCGCCAGCGGCACAATCGACTCGATGGTTTCCACTACATTCACGTTCCTTAAAACCTTCTCCTGGCAGGAGCTGCAGCACAACCCGTGGCGCAACCTGGCGGCGGCAGTCGCTGTGATGCTGGGCGTGGCGCTGGCTTTTTCAGTGCATCTGATCAATGCGTCGGCCCTGAGCGAGTTCTCGCAGGCGGTGCGTTCTGTCAATGGCCAGCCGGACCTGGAGCTGCGTGGCGTGCAGGGCACGTTTGATGAAGGGGTGTTTGAACGCGTCGCCAAACACCCGCAAGTGGCGGTGGCCAGCCCGGTGCTGGAGCTGGCCAGCTATGCAGTGGCAGAGGGCGGCAAACGCACTGGCCTTCGCATTGTCGGGGTCGATGCGCTGGTGGTGGCGCGGGTGTCGCCTGCGCTGATGCCGGTGCCTGGCGGTGAGGCCAGCGCCGAGCGGTTTTCGCTCTTCACACCGGGCTTTGTTTTTCTAAATGCCACAGCCCGGCAGAACATCGAAGGCAAAACGGCTTTCAAGCTGCAAAGCGGCCTGCAGTTGCTGGATGTGAAAGTTGCCGGTACGGTCAACACCGGTGGTGCGGCGCTGGCGGTGATGGACATTGGCGCGGCACAAGAACTGTTTGACAAGCGCGGGCAGCTCTCGCGCATTGACGTGCGGCTGGTACCCGGTGCAGACCGCGCCGCTTTTATCCAGTCACTTCAGTTGCCGCCGGGCATCACGGCCACCGAGCCCGGTGATGACGCGCAACGGGTCAGCAATTTGTCACGGGCGTATCGCGTCAACCTGACCGTGCTGGCGCTGGTGGCTTTGTTCACGGGGGCTTTTCTGGTGTTTTCAGTGCTGTCGCTCAGCGTGGCCAAGCGGGCGCAGCAGTTTGCGCTGCTGGGGGTGCTGGGGCTGACGGGGCGAGAGCGGCTGGGGCTGGTGATGGCTGAATCGGCCTTGCTGGGCCTGGTGGGCAGCAGCACGGGCATTGCGCTGGGCACGGCGCTGGCAGCATTGGCGTTGCGGCTGCTGGGCGGTGACCTGGGCGGTGGTTATTTTGCGGGTGTGGCACCGCGACTTCAGTTCGATGCCTGGGCAGCGCTGGTTTATGGCGCGCTCGGCGTGGCCGCGTCGCTGGTGGGCGGCTGGTGGCCGGCCCGTGCAGCGCAAAAACTGCCGCCTGCACAAACGCTCAAGGGCCTGGGCGCGGCACCTGCACAGGGTGGCGCGCACTGGCTCAGTATATTTTTGATAGCAGCTGGCGCACTGCTGGCGCTGGTCCCGCCGGTGTTTGGCATTCCACTGGCGGCTTATGTCTCGGTCGCGCTGTTGCTGGTCGGTGGCATCACAGCGCTGCCGTGGCTGATTGCGCTGCTCTATGACCAGCTGAGCCGGTCTGTAGCGCACCATTTGCTGCCCATGCTGGCTGTCGAGCGTGCGCGCCGGGTGCGTGAAAGCGCTGCGGTGGCGGTCAGTGGCGTTGTGGCTTCGCTGAGTCTGGCGGTGGCGCTCACAGTGATGGTCGCCAGCTTCAGGGACTCGGTCACCCACTGGCTGGATGTGGTGCTGCCCGCCGACCTGTACATGCGCACAGCCGCGCCATCCGGGGCGGGTGGCAGCGGAGACACGGTGTATTTCACGCCGGAATTTGTGCGGGGCATCGCGCAGATCAAGGGCGTGGCGCGCGTCAGCACACTGCGCACCACCACGTTGCTGCTCAACCCCAGCCAGCCAGCGGTGGCACTGATTGCGCGAGACCTCACTGACCCGGCTGCCACGCTGCCCCTGGTGGGTGCCGCCCTGCCAGCGCCGCCCGGCCATGTCGCGATTTATGTCAGTGAGGCGATGGTCGATTTGTATGACGCCCGGCCCGGCACGATTTTCAAACCGCTGGGTAGGGTCTTTTCACAGTCATTTAGCCCGCCTGGGCAGGGAAAACGTGGGCTTGCAGCTATCAATTCAGTAGCGCCGCTACAAAGCGCCAGCCCGCCACCGTTTTACGTCGCCGGGGTCTGGCGCGACTACGCCCGGCAATTTGGCGCGATTGCCATCGGCCAGCAAGACTTTGAACGCCTCACGGGTGACCGGCGCATCAACGACTTGGGGCTGTGGCTGACTCCCGGCGCGGTCAGCAGCGAGGTGGAGCAGGCCGTGCGCACGCAAGCCGACCAGCTGGCGGGTGCCGGTAGCCTGATTGAATTTGCATCCACCAGCCAGATCCGCGCGATCTCTTTGACAATTTTTGACCGCAGCTTTGCCGTGACCTACTGGCTGCAGGGCGTGGCGATTGCGATTGGCCTGTTTGGTGTGGCGGCGAGTTTTAGCGCGCAGGTGCTGGCCCGGCGCAAGGAGTTTGGCTTGCTGGCGCACCTAGGCTTGAGTCGGCGGCAGATTTTGACCGTGGTGGCCGGGGAAGGCGCGGCATGGACGCTGATCGGCTCCATCGCCGGGCTGGGTCTGGGCCTGGCGGTAGCCGTGGTGCTGGTGCATGTGGTCAACCCGCAAAGCTTTCACTGGACCATGGACCTGATCGTGCCCTGGCTGCGCCTGCTGGGCCTGTGTGGCGCGGTGGTGGCAGCGGGCACGCTGACGGCCTGGCTGGCCGGGCGTGCGGCGGCGGGCAAGGATGCGGTGCTGGCGGTGAAGGAAGACTGGTGAGTGGTGACTGGTGAGTAGCACCCGGTTTCGTTTGTTTACCAATGTCACGCGCTGCAAGCTCGATTGTCATCACAACGGCATGTTGAAGGCCTAGGATGAAATATCGACCTAACGGAGCAACTGTCATGACATCCACGCACTACCGTATCGAAAGCAGAGAGCCGTTTCTGGGCAGACTGCTACCGCCGGACATGCTCAGGCATTTATACACAGACCGGTCACTTGCTGTGGCCGTAGCCGTCAAAAGTGTCGAAGACCCGACCCGCCAGCGTGTCAGGGTCATCAATGTCAACAACGGGGAAGTGGTTTTTGATACCGCTCCAGGTGCCCTGAGCGCCTGAGCCATCCCAACATCACCTTCCTGCGAGAATCGGGGGTATGAGCCCAAATCATTGCACGCATAACGTCTCCAGCAATACCTGGCTCAACGCAGCCATCGGTCTGATCGAAGCAGACTTTCAGCGCAGCGCCGATACCCATCTGATTGCACTGAGCCTGCCGAACTTCGAGTCGTGCGGGATTGATCTCTATTTAAAAGACGAATCGACCCACCCCACCGGCAGCCTGAAGCACAGGCTGGCAAGGTCGCTTTTTTTATATGCCTTGTGCAACGGGATGATTCACGAAACCAGCACCATCATTGAAGCGTCCAGTGGCTCGACCGCGGTGAGCGAAGCCTACTTTGCCCGGCTGCTGGGGCTGTCATTCGTTGCCGTGATGCCGCGCAGCACCTCGCCTGAGAAAGTCGCGCAGATCGAGTTTTATGGGGGGCGCTGCCACTGGGTCGAGCGCGCGTCCGAGGTGTATGACGCAGCACGCCAGCTGGCGCAGGCCACCTGCGGCCATTACATGGACCAGTTCACCTACGCTGAACGCGCCACCGACTGGCGTGGCAACAACAACATCGCCGAGAGCATGTTCACCCAGATGGCCCGTGAACGCCACCCGATACCGCGCTGGATTGTGGTGGGTGCGGGCACGGGCGGCACCAGCGCCACCATTGGCCGTTATGTACGCTACCAGCGGCATGCCACGCAATTGTGCGTGGCCGACCCATCGGGCTCGGTGTTTGGCGAGTACCACCGCACGGGTGATGCCAGCATCACAGGTGTTGGTTCACGCATTGAGGGCATCGGCAGGCCGCGGGTGGAAGCCAGCTTTATCCGCACCGTGATTGACCGCATGATCGAGGTGCCGGATGTCGATTCACTGGCGGCCATGCAGGCGCTGACCGCGCTGCTGGGCCGCAAGGTCGGGCCATCAACCGGTACCAACCTGGTGGGCATGCTGACGCTCGCCCATGAGATGCTGGCGCGCGGTGAGCAAGGCTCTTTGCTGTCGCTGCTGTGTGATTCGGGCGAACGCTATCTGCCCAGCTACTACAACGCTGACTGGGTGCAGGGCAAGATGGGCGACTGTGCGCAGGCGCAACTTCGCATGGCGGACCAGATGCACCCCAGGCCTGCGCGGCTGACCGCCTGATGGGGCACTGACATGCCTTTGTCTCATAACCCGTTCCGACGCCAGTGGCTGGCGCAATCCATCGCCGCCATGGCAGCGACGGCAGGCATCGGACGCCAGGGCACTGCCCGCGCCCTGCCCCTGAAAACCCTGGTCTTTCCGCGCGACCGGGGCGCTCACCCCGACTTCAGGACGGAATGGTGGTACATCACCGGGCACGCGCAATCGGCTGGTGCGGGCAGTCGCCAATTTGGCTTTCAACTGACTTTTTTCAGGTCAAGGATTGACAGCACGCAGGCCATGACCTCGAAGTTTGCCGCCAAGCAACTGCTTTTTGCACATGCCGCGATCACCGATGTCGAGGGCAAAAAGCTCTGGCATGACCAGCGCATTGCCCGCAGCGGTTTTGGCGTGGCCGAGGCCAGTGAAGCGGACATGCGTATCGTGCTGCGCGACTGGTCCCTGCAAGGCCAGGGCGGGCAATACAACGCCAACCTGCCCGCCGCAGACTTTGGCCTCAAGCTGCAATTTGCCGAAACCCAAAGCGTGTTGCTGCAAGGCAGGCAAGGCCTGTCGCGCAAGGGCCCGGATGAAAAGCAGGCCAGCTATTACTACAGCCAGCCCCAGTTGGCCACCACCGGCAGCCTGCGCGTCAAAGACAAAAGCTTTGAAGTCAAAGGTGTTGCCTGGCTGGACCATGAATGGAGCCAGGAACTGCTCGCGCCCGGTGTGACTGGCTGGGACTGGATCGGCATGAACCTGACGGAAGGCAGCGCCCTGACCGCCTTCCGGCTGCGTGACAAGGACGGTAACGCCGTGTGGGACGGCGGCTCCTTCAGGCCCGCTAAAGGGGAGCCCTACATCTTCAGCCGTGGCGAGGTGATCTTCAAACCCACACGTCTTTGGAAAAGCCCGTTGACCCAGACCACGTATCCGGTCGAATGGGTGGTACGCACTCCGGCAGACTTCTACACCGTCAAGGCCGTCATCGACAACCAGGAGCTCGACAGCCGGCAATCCACCGGCTCGATTTACTGGGAAGGCCTGAGCGAGCTGATCGACAGCAACGGCAAACGCGTGGGCATGGGGTATCTGGAGATGACAGGCTACGCTGCGCCATTGCGGATGTAATTCCATTTTCAGAGGACTCCATACAGGCTATCTGCAAATAAGCATGCGGAATGCGACAGTCGCCTACAGACTTTTATGGGCGTTCAGCTGACAGTACACCTGTTCACACAACGCTGAAGCCTTGAGATTGTGTGCATGTGTGTTGTTGTTTGTGTCACCAGTCAGCGCCATAGTCTGGCGTTCTGCACCCTATTTGAATGTACCGATGCCTTTGAACCCCAAGCTTTTATCTGTAGCCACTGCTGTTCCGCCTTTTTGTCTTGAGCAAAGCGATGTCGCTGCAGCCGCCCACAAGGGCTTTGCCGATCGTTTTGAGAGTTTCCGGGCCTTGTCCCGGGTGTTCGAGAGCTCGGGCATTTTGCGGCGCTATGCGGTGCGTCCGCTGGAGTGGTATTTCGAGCCTTTGGGCTGGCCTGAACGCAACCAGGCTTACCTGGACGGTGCAGTCAAACTGTTCATCGATGCCGCTTCCAAAGCGCTGGATGCCGCTGGCCTTCGCAGCTCGGACGTTGACACCGTTGTGACTGTGTCGTCCACCGGAATTGCCACACCCAGTCTGGAGGCACGCGCTGCAGAGCAGATGGGTTTTCGCAGTGACATTGAACGCATCCCGGTGTTTGGCCTGGGCTGCGCAGGCGGGGTCACGGGTCTGGGCATTGCCTCGCGTCTTGCGCAGTCGCGGCCTGGCAGTGTGGTGCTGGTCGTGGCTGTGGAGTTGTGTACGCTGTCTTTCCGGCTCGATGAGCTGACCAAGGCCAACATCGTGGCCACGGCCCTGTTCGGTGACGGCGCTGCGGCCTGTGTGCTGCGCGCAGGTGAAACGGGTATCGCCGAGGTTGAACTGAGTGGCCAGCACACCTGGCCGCAAACGCTGGACATCATGGGCTGGTCAGTGGACCCGCAGGGTCTGGGCGTGATTTTTGACCGGGCGATTCCGCCGTTTGCTGAAGCCAACATGGCCCCCGCCATCAGCGGCATTCTGGCGCGTGGGGGCTTGACGTTGCAGGACTTTGACCGGCTGGCATTTCACCCCGGTGGCAAAAAGGTGGTGCGTGCGCTGGAGCGCGCGTTTTCACTGACGACTGGCACACTGAACCATGAGCGTGATATTCTGGCCAACTACAGCAACATGTCTGCACCGACGGCCCTGTTTGTGCTGGAGCGGCTCATCAAAGACGGGTTACCAGACCGCACCTTGCTCACCGCCATGGGGCCGGGCTTTACCACAAGCTGCGTCGCATTGAGGAAAGCAGCATGACCCTCGCTGTACTTCTTTTGGCACTGGTTACCGCCGAGCGTCTGGGTGAACTCTGGCTGGCACGCCGCAACACCACGGCGTTGATAGCCGATGGTGCGGTTGAACATGCGCCGGGACATTACCCGCTGATTGTGCTTTTGCACACCGCGTGGCTGGCAGGCTTGTGGGTGCTGGCCTGGTCCAGCCCCATCAATATGTTCTGGCTGGCTGTATTTTTGTTGCTGCAGGTTTTGCGTGTGTGGGTGCTGGCCACACTGGGGCCGCGCTGGACCACCCGCATTATTGTGAAACCTGGCGCACCGCTGGTGGCACGCGGGCCCTACAAGTGGCTGTCGCATCCGAACTATGTGGTCGTCATTGGTGAGATCGCCGTGTTACCGCTGTGCTTCGGGTTGCCCTGGTATGCGCTGGCGTTTTCACTGGCCAACGCGGCAGTATTGACGATTCGCATACGCGCTGAAAACGCGGCGCTGGCAGGAGTGCGTGCGCTTGCGTAATCCTGGACCCGCCGCTACGCCCGCTACCGGCGTAGCCACATGGCTCGGGTTTTCCATGATGTGCGTGGGCATGTTCATGGCCATTCTGGATGTGCAGGTGGTGGCCACCTCACTGCCTGCCATGCAAAGCGCACTGGGCATACCGCCAGACCAGATGAGCTGGGTGCAGACGGCTTATCTGATTGCAGAGGTCATCGCGATTGCCCTGACAGGATTTTTAACGCGCCTGCTCGGCATGCGCAGGCTGTTTGTGCTAGCGACATCGGTTTTTACCGCCGCCTCTCTGGGCTGCGCTGCCAGCAACGGTTTTGAAGCCCTGATCGCCTGGCGGGTGGTGCAGGGCTTTGCCGGGGGAACGCTCATACCGGCTGTTTTTTCAGCCGTGTTTATTTTGTTTCCCGTGCAACGCCAGGCCATGGCCACCACGCTGGCCGGTGTGCTGGCGGTGCTGGCACCCACTGTCGGGCCGGTGGTGGGCGGCTGGATCACCCAGACGTATTCATGGCACTGGCTGTTTTTGATCAACATCCTGCCCGGCATGGCGGCTGCGCTCATGGCGGGCGCACTGTTGCCAAAAAGCCCGGTGCAGCTTCAAGAGTTCAAAACGCTTGATGTGGTGTCGCTGATCTTGATGGCAGTCGCACTGGCCGCGCTGGAAATCGCGCTGAAAGAAGCGCCACAACGCGGCTGGACATCGGGCCTGGTAGCGGGCCTGCTGGTGCTCAGTGGAATGAGTTTTTCAGGCTTTCTCAAACGTACCCTGCACGCCAGCCACCCAGTGGTGAGCTTGAGTACCTTTGCCGACCGGAACTTCACCATCGGCTGCACCTTAAGCTTTGTGCTGGGCATGGGGCTGTTTGGCTCGGTCTATCTGATGCCTGTATTTTTAGCTTTTGTGCGGGGCCACAACGCGCTGGAAATCGGCATGATCATGCTGGTCACAGGCGTGGCACAACTGTGTGTGGCACCGGTTGCGGTCGGGCTGGAGCAGCGGCTGGATGCGCGCCTGCTGAGCGCCATGGGATTTGTTTTGTTCGCAATTGGCCTGGCAATGAGCGCCGGGCAAACACCGCAAACCGACTACGACGCGATGTTCTGGCCGCAAGTCGTGCGCGGTGTGGGCATCATGTTTTGCCTGCTGCCGCCGACCCGGCTGGCGCTGGGCGGTCTGGCCCTTGACCGGGTTCCGGACGCCAGCGGGCTGTTCAACCTGATGCGAAACCTCGGCGGTGCCATCGGCCTGGCGTTGATCGATACGGTGATCTACGGTCGCACTGCTGGCCACGTCAATACCTTGACCGAGAAGTTGACAGCGGGCGATCTGCCCACCGTGCTGTTTGTCGACATTCCGCTGGAGATGTTTGCCACCCGTCAACCCGGCCCGCTCGACGCTGCCAGCAAAGCCGTGCTTCAACCGCTGGTCGAAAAAGCCGCTTTGACCATGGCCATCAACGACGCCTGGATCATGCTCGCTGTTGTCACCGCTGCAGTGCTGGTCAGCCTGCCGCTTTGCCGAAAATCAGCCACCTGAAACGCTGGGCGCGCGGGTTTGCCGTCAGTTATTGGCCTTAAAACATGGTTTCCTGTTGATCTGAAAATGATATCAGATTCATGTTCCGGCCGCCTGTTCCGATCGCCTGTGCCGGATGCACTGTGCGCCGCAGGAAACCACTTGCCTGCAGCTCACCACAAGGCGGTTAATTGGCCACCATCGAGCTGAAAGCCGCGCGCTGCCATGGTGCGCGCCTCCTGCGCATCGTGCGTGACCAGCAGCGTGGCGATGCCTGCGGCACAGATGCGCTGGCCAAACTCGTCACGCAGGTGGGTGCGCAAATGCGCATCCAGCGCTGAAAACGGCTCGTCCAGCAGCAGCAGCCGGGGCTGTGTGATCAGCGCGCGCGCCAGAGCGACGCGCTGCTGCTCGCCGCCTGACAGCGTCCAGACTTTTTGCGTGGCCAGTGCCGCCAGCCCGACCACCCCGAGCATGTCGCTGGCACTGCGTCGCGCCTCACTGGCCTTGATACGCTGCTCGATCAGGCCGAAGGCGACGTTGCCCAGCACGTCCAGGTGCGGGAACAGCGCGAAGTCCTGAAACATCAGGGCAAAGCCGCGCTTGTGCGTGGGTGTCGTGGCCAGATCCACCCCGTCAAACAACACTTCGCCCGAGTCCAGCGGCTCCAGTCCGGCAATCATTTTGAGCAGGGTGCTTTTGCCGCTGCCCGATGGCCCCAATACCGCCACCACTTCACCGGCATGGACCGACAGGTTCAGCTGGTGTGCCAGCGTCCGGGTCTGGCCTGAGGGCGTGCGCCGTGTTTTTTCAATGTTTTTGAGTTCAAGCACGTGCAGTGTCTCTGGCAGGCAAGGGCGGGGGCGAGCGCGGCAAGCCGGGGCGGGCCGGGCGGTATTCCAGCGCCAGATATTCCAGCGCCAGAAAGGCCAGCAGTGCCAGCAGCATGAGCAGGCAGGCCAGCACCAGGGCTTCGTCCAGGTTGGCGCTGCCGGGCCGGGACAGGCGCTGGTAGATCAGCGTGGTCAGGGTGGTCCATTCGGGCCGTGACAAAAACAGCGTCACCGCAAACTCCCCGAGGGCAGAAGCTGCCGCAAACGCCATGCCGCGCCGCAACGCGGGCAGAACCAAAGGCAGGGTCACCCGCCAAAAACACCGCCAGGGAGACGCCCCCAAAGTGGCGGCAACCTGCAATAGAGGGATGGGCAGGCTGTCAAGCGCCGCGCTGACCGATTTGGCAACAAACGGGTAGGCCAGCAGGGCGTAGGCGCTGATCAGCAGCGTTTGTGTGGCTGCCCATTGTGGGTACAGCAGCAGCAGCCCAAACGCCACCATCACCGGGGACACCACAAACGGCAGGTAGGCAGCGGCCCGCAGCCACGCACTGCGTTGTGCGGCCAGGGCGTGCATCAAACCAAGCACGGTGGCCAGGGCCACAGCTAGCGCTGAAAAACGCAGGGTGTTCCAGAGCGCCTGCAGGGTGGCCTCGTCCAGCACCACGGCCCAGGCGGCGGGGCCGGCCAGCAGCACCCGCGCTGCAATGGCCAGCACCGGCGCTGCGCAGAAAGCCAGCAGCGCTGCCATGGCGGCTACCACCATCGCCCATTGCCGTACACCGACGGGCCGACGAAGGGCGATGCGTTCGCTTTTGGCAGGCGCTGCCAGGCCACGCTCACGCAGGGTGTAGAGCAGGGCCGTCAGGCCAGTGACCAGCATCGTCACGACCGCCAGCACACTGGCATCGGCCAGCTTCAGCTCATAAGCCACCAGCGTGTAGATTTCAACTTCGAATGTGGCGTAGCGCTGGCCACCTAGCACCAGTGCCAGGCCAAAGCCACTGAAACAATATAAAAAAACCAGGCACAACGCGGACGCCAGCCAGGGGCACGCCACAGGCCACTCAATGCGCCAGAAAGCCCGCCACGGCGTCGCGCCCAGGGTGCGTGCAGCAGCCAGGTGCGAGGCACTGACCTGGCTCAAGCCGTCAAGGCCCGCGCGCACCAGCAGGCACAGGTTGAAAAACACATTGCCATACAGCAGCAGCCAGGGTGTGTCCTGCAAATCCATGCCGAGCCAGGCCATGCTCAGGCCGCGCGGCCCCCACAGCGCCAGCACGCCCAGTGCGGCGACCAGCGTGGGCACCACAAACGGCAGCATCAGCAGGCGCAGCACCAGCGCCCTGCCCGCAAACTCAAAGCGCGCCAGCACCCAGGCAACGGGCAAACCGATGGCCAGCACCAGCACGCATGTGGCTCCCGCCTGAAGCAGTGACCAGAGCAGCCGCCAGCGCAGGTAGTTGTCTTGCCACAGCGCCGTGATGGTGGTGGGGGTGAACGAGCCTTGTCCTTCGAGCACCAGACGCAGGGCCGGTGCTGCCAGAAAGAAGCCCAGGAAAAACAGCGGCAGCGCGCCAATCGCCAGCAGGCAGGCCGGTGACAGCTGCCAGGGTGTTTGCCAGGCACGCACGTTGGCAGCGCTTGTCATGCAGCACGCTGAATTACTTCAGCACCACCCGTGTCCAGCGGCTGACCCAGTCGCTGCTTTTGGCCAGGATCACGTCCTGGCTCAGGCTGTCATAGCTGGCAGGCTCAGGCGCATGCCGCATCACCTCGGCGCGGGTCACGCCGGACTCCGCCGGAAACATCCACATCGAGGTTTGCAGCGCCTCCTGTACCGGGCCAGAACGCATGAATTCGATGAACCTGATGGCCGCTTCACGCTGACCGCCGCCCTTGACCAGTGCAATGCCCTCGATTTGCTGGAACACGCCCCCTTTGAGGAACAGGCTGGCGGTGGGTGATTCGCTTGTTTTTTCCTTGCTGTAGAACACCTCGGCGGCCGGGCTGGTTGCATAGCTGACTACCAGCGGGTGCTTGCCGCCGTTGCGGCTGAACTCGGTGTAGTAGGCCTCGCTCCAGCCTTTGGCCACTTTGACGCCGTTGCTGCGCATGCGTGCCCACCAGTCAAACGCCGCTGCCTCGCCCATGCCCGCAATCGTGGCCAGCATGAAGGCGTGGCCGGGGCTGGACGTGGCGGGGTTCTCCACCACCAGCAGGTTGCGGTAAGCGGGCTGGGTCAGCTCCTCCAGCGTTTTGGGCAAAGCCAGGCCTGACCTGGCAAAGCTGGCCTTGTCATAGTTCAGCGTCACATAGCTGTAGCCAATGGCTGTGGCAGCCGGGCCCAGACTCATGCTGTCAGCGCGTTGTGGGGCCTGGGCAGGGTAGGCATCCAATACACCCGCGGCTTGTGCTTTGGCGATCAGCGTGTTGTCGATGCCATACACCACGTCACCAAGGGGCTGCGCACGCGTCAGGATCAGTTTGTTGAGCATCTCGCCCGCGTCACCGGCTTTGACAATGCTGAGCTTGATGCCAGCGTCCAGCTCGAATTTGGCCAGCAAGGGCTTGGGCAGTGAAAACGAGTTGTGAACCAGCACCTTGAGGTCTTGTGCAGCGCTCTGGGCGGCAAAGGTGCAAGCCAGAAGAGCCACAGTGGCCAGTTTGGCGAAGGTTGAAAATTGCAGGGTGTGTGGTTTCATGGTGCGCATTGCTTGGAGCTGCCAGACTCGAAAGCCATGCGCAAAGAGGCCCGGTCAGGCCCAGCCACTTGGTGCAAACACGCTTCCTACGCTGGCATGACCCAGATCAGGTGAAAGGGGTAACTCTCAGTCCGCGCCGGCTTTTCAGCCTGTACAGACACCCCCGGTGAAGCCCGGATTGTAGGCGCTTGATACGCCTGCATGCACGCCACAAGGCGCAGGGGCTGGTGATGCAGGCAGCATGCGCCACGCAGAACGCCATGCGGACTGCTGCGGTGGCTCTCGTACACTCTTGCCATGCTGATTGCCGGATTTGAATCGAGTTGTGATGAAACGGGTGTGGCG
>JBBRMH010000094.1:0-15705 GCA_038230935.1 Burkholderiales bacterium
GCGGACGCCGCGCATGAGCTGCGTTCGCCCCTGACCGCGATGGCTTTGCAGGCCGAGCGGCTGGCCGACGCGCCCATGTCGGCGCTGGCCAGTGAGCGGCTGGCAACGTTGCGGCGCGGCATGGCACGCGGGCAAAATCTGCTGAACCAGCTGCTGGCGCTGGCGCAGGCGCAAGGTGCGGCCAAAGGCCCGGAAACGGCGTCAGTCTCGGTTCTGCAGGTTTACCGCAGCGTGCTGGAAGACCTGATGCCGCTGGCCGAGGCCAGACAGATCGATATTGGTGTGGAAGAGGCCAACGAGGTCGGCGAAGCCGTTGATGTGCAGGTGCAGGCCAGCGCGTTCGAGTTGACCAGTCTGGTCAAAAATCTGGTCGATAACGCGATTCGCTACACGCCCAAGGGTGGCCGGGTCGATCTGGGGGTTCGCATCGCCCAAGGCCGCGCTGTTCTGCGCATACAGGACACAGGGCCAGGCATTTCTGCGGCTGAGCGGAAACGCGTGTTCGACCCCTTTTATCGCACGCTGGGAACCGGGCAAACCGGCTCGGGCCTGGGGCTGTGCATTGTTCAGGCAATTGCGCAGCGCCTGGGTGCGCGGGTTGAGTTGACGTATTCAGATGAAGCCGCGCAGTCCGGGTTGTGCGTTCTGGTGTCTATCGCACTGGCCCAGCCGCCGCTGGGTGGCGTTGCTTGAGCAGATTTTCACTATAACTTTGATAGCATAAAGCCCAGGTATTGCGTGCACCAGAGGCCTAAAACACGTAAATTCGGCAACTACTCAGACACCAGAGGGGAAGTTTCCATCGCAAAGACGCTAAAGCGCAAAGAACGCGAAGTCAGAGAGTCAATGGACTGGCTTTGCGCACTTTGCATCTTTGCGGCTTTGCGTTGGAAGTTGAATGCAGTCATCTTGCTGGGTAGCTGCTAAATCTCGATCTTGCTGCCCAGCTCTACCACGGCGTTGTTGGGCAGCTTCAAAAAGTCAGCCGCGCCACTGGCGTTGTGGTGCATTTGCGCAAACAGCTTTTCACGCCACTGGGCCATGCCGCCGCCAATCGTGGGCACCACCGTGTCGCGCGACAAAAAGTAGCTGGTGTTCATGGCTTCGAGCTCGCACCCCCGGCCCTTGATCTGCTGCAGCGCTTTAGGCAAGTCCAGGTCGTTTTTAAAGCCGTAATGAACCATCACCTGCCAGCAGTCATGGCCCAGCGACTCGACCTCCAGACGCTTGTTCAGGCCGATCCACGGCACCTCGTGGTTGCGTACCGTCACAAACAGGTTTTGCTCATGCAGCACCTTGTTGTGTTTGAGGTTGTGCAGCAGGGCATTGGGCACAATGCCTGGCTCGGCGGTCAAAAAGACGGCGGTGCCATCGACACGGTGCGGTGGGCTGACAAACACGGCGTCCAGAAAACTCGGCAGATCAATGGCGTCAGCACGCATTTTCTCGTTCAGAATCCGTCGCCCTTCTTTCCAGGTGATCATCAGTGTGAAGACCACGCCGCCAATGACCAGCGGGAACCAGCCCCCGGCAAACAGCTTCATGAGGTTGGAGGCAAAAAAGGCGAAATCGACCACAAAGAAAACGCTGGTGGCAGCCAGGCACAGGCCCAGCGGGTATTTCCAGCCATAACGGATCACGTAAAAAGTCAAAATCGTGGTGATCAGCATGTCTGTACACACCGCAATGCCATAGGCCGCCGCCAGATTGCTCGACGAGCGGAACATCACCACGGCCAACACGATGGTGCCAAACAGCGCCCAGTTGACCAGCGGCAGGTAGATTTGCCCGGTGTCGCGCACGCTGGTGTGCTGGATATTCAGGCGCGGTAAATAGCCCATTTGAATGGCCTGCTTGGTCACGCTGAAGGCCCCGGTGATCAGCGCCTGCGAGGCAATCACGGTGGCCAGCGTGGCCAGGCACACCAGCGGCAGCAGTGCCCACTCAGGCGCCATCAGGTAAAACGGGTTTTTAACCGCCGCCGGGTTGTTGAGCAGCAGCGCACCCTGACCAAAATAGTTGAGCACCAGGCACGGCATGACAATGGAAAACCAGGCCAGGCGAATCGGCTTTTTGCCAAAGTGCCCCAGATCGGCATACAGCGCCTCGGCCCCGGTGACGCACAACACCACGGCGCCCAGAATGATGAAGGTAATACCCGAGTTGGCCCACATGAACAGCACCGCGTAATGGGGGCTGAGGGCCCAGAGAATGCTCGGCTGGGTGATGATTTGCGAGATGCCCAGCACGGCAATCGTGACAAACCAGATCAGCGTGATCGGACCAAAAAATTTGCCGATACCGGCGGTGCCGTGTTTTTGAACTGCAAACAGCGCAAACAGAATCACCAGCGTGATCGGTATCACGCCTTGCGCAAAGGCGGGCGAGATGACTTCAAGTCCTTCAACTGCAGACAGCACCGAAATCGCCGGTGTGATCACGCCGTCGCCATAAAACAGCGAGGTGCCAAAAATACCCACTATCAGCAACACCCGCCGCAGCTGCGGCTTGTCTTTGACCGCGTTGGACGCCAGGGCCAGCATGGCAATCAGCCCGCCCTCCCCGTTGTTGTCAGCGCGCAGCACGAGCACAACGTACTTGATCGAGACAATGACCGTCATGGTCCAGAAAAAGATCGACATCAGGCCATAGATATTGTCTGGCGTGACCGCCACATGCCCGTGGTTGAAGACCTCCTTGACGGAATACAGCACACTGGTTCCGATGTCGCCATAGACGACACCGATAGCGCCCAGGGTCAGCGCCGCGAGAGATGATTTTTTACTGGACACAAAAAACGCCCCGCCTTGGGCCTGCAAGCAAACTGACCCGCTTCAAAGTACTTGCCGACGACGGGAATGGTTGACTTTGGGACCGCTATTTTGCACGCAGGGGGTCAATTACACCTTGGCGCGTACCCTTAGTACGACAAATTGCAGAACTGCTGCACCACAACAACGGGTCACACGACTCAGGACCGACACACTTCCCACCTGCATGCACGACGTTACAAGGCTACGAAATACTACGATTTTGATAGCGCGTTGCCCAAGTATTCAAAGCCCTGGAAGCCATAAATGACCTTAAATCGCTGCCCGCAGGAGTGACGCATTGACAGCCGAGCAGAACTGTAGCGACAGCTTGTCTTTGCCAGGAAAAAAGCGCTTGATGGCAGCCTCCTTCAGCACCTGCAGCACTTTGCATACCTTCCGCACCTGGAAGCGCTCAAATGTTGCATAAACGCACGCATCAGGCAGGCATGCAAACAACGTCATGGCACAACGGCTCTTTCAGGTGCGACGCTCCCATGACGCGTGACTGACGGTGTTTGCAGTGTTTACAGTGTTCACGTTAAGCGCGCTATTTATTCAATAGCTGCCAGCGCAGACTGCACAAGCGCTACACGCCGTTTTTATCAAAAAGTGCACAGGGCGTATCAGCGCTTGCCTAAAATGACAGCATGACCCCTACAGCTCCGAGCCCACCCACGCTGGCGCGTAAAAAGCTGCCTATTGGCATCCAGACCAGCTTGAACGCCGCTTTGCTGGGCGGCTTGGGAGCACCCGAGCGTACGTCTTTTGAAGTGCGCCTGAGGTTGATTGAGTTGCTCAAAACAAGCAACCTGGCGGCGCTCAAAGACCTTTTTCATGCTTTTTACGCCAGCATTCCCCACCAGTGTTCACCCACAACCCGATTGCCCAATACGAGGGCTACTATGCCAGCGTGTTTTACAGCTACTTTGCAGCGCTTGGGTTAGACATTCACCTTGAAGACCCCACCAACTTTGGCCGCATCGATATGACAGTGCTGTTTGCAGGCCAGGTATTTTTGTTCGAGTTCAAGGTGGTCGAGTCCAACCACAACGGCAGCGCCTTGCAGCAGCTCAAAGACATGGGTTACGCTGACAAGTACCGCAGCCGGGGCGAGCCCGTTCACCTGGTGGGCGTGGAGTTCAGCAAGGTCGGCCGGAACATCGTGGGGTTTGGAGTAGAAACGCTGATGCCCTGAGGAACAACTGGTTTGGTTTGGCCCGGTGGTGAACTTGGGGTGGCGCTGTATGCCAGCGCACAGCCCGCCGTGTTGAAAGGACATCAACAGCCCTGCTGCTCTGTCACCACAATCTGCTGGCAGTGCTGCAGGTGCTCTGTGCACAACGCTTTGCGGCCTGCGAGGGTTGCTGGATTAACGGGACGCTGGCGCTGCCGGAATAATCACCACCGTATCGCCGCCCGTTTTGCCCGTAGCGCCGGTGTCACCCGTCGCGCCGGTAGAGCCGGTAGCCCCCGTGGAGCCGGTGGAACCCATGGAACCGGTTGAACCCATGGAGCCTGTAGAGCCTGTAGAGCCTGTAGAGCCCGTCGCACCAGCTGGGCCGGGAACCGGAACCGTCACCACGGTGGGTGCCGGTGCCGCGGACTGACGGTCACAGGCGCTTAAGGTCAGAGCAACCAGCGCAGCCGAAAAAATGATTGAATATTTCATAAAAATCCTTTGAGTTATGGGATAAAACTGCATTCCGGACTGGACTGAGATCTACCTGCACTGTTTGTACGTGATGCAGTATCGGCGCAGCGTAGGCTGGGAGCAGAAAAGCTTGTGGGCCAATAGCCTGCTTGGGGGACGTCTCGTAATCTGCACAGTGGACAAACTCAGGCAGCTCAATGGCCTGGAAGGGATGTGACTGTGCGGTGCTTGCAAGGAACCTGCCCCTGAAAGCGCGACATGGGGCGCGGTGGCCCATACCAGTCATGCGCTGATTGAGCTGCGGCCCGGCAACCCGCTGGAGCGCCATGGCCTCAGGCAGTTAAAACAGACCCACCAGCAGCCACAGGGCCGTTCCCCACATCATCAGCGCCACCAGGCCATCCAGCGCGCGCCAGACGGCAGGCGAGTTCAGGCGCTGGCCGATGGCGCAGACCGTCATGCCCAGAGCGCCAAACCACAGCAGCGAGCCAGTCGCCGCCCCCAGCCCGAACACCGCGTTGTCGGGCTGCGCATAAGCCAGCGAGGCCGTGCCGATGACCACAGCAGTGTCCAGCCAGGCGTGCGGGTTGAGCCACGAAAAAGCCAGTGCTGCAGCAATCGCGCGGCGCGGTGAAATGTGGGGTGGCGTTGCGGTTGCCGTGCCTGCACTGACAGCGGCTCCAGCGACAGGGCACAAAAAACGTCGCATGGCTTGTGTGCCGTACAGCAGCAACACCAGTGCACCGGCACCGGTCATGGCGCCCAGCAGCTTGTCAGACAAGCCGCCCAGCTGCGCCAGGCCAGCCACGCCCAGGGTGATGAAGACCACGTCACTGACGGCACAAACGGCCACCGTCAGCCACAGGTGCTGGCGCATGATGCCGCTGCGAATCACATGTGCGTTTTGCGGGCCGATGGCCATAATGAGCGACAGGCTGAGCAGCAGACCGGCGAAGAAAGCGGGGGCAGTAAACGGGTTCATGAATCGGGGAGCTCTTGGAATTTGAAGGGCAGTTGCAGGTTACTTCTACCTGCACATCAGTGTCGCAAAGCTTTCGGTTTAATTAAACAAAGTTAAATAAAAATGCTGTTACGCAATTTTTATTTAACTCATTCATAATCCAGGCATGCTGGACGCCCGCCAACTCGAAGCCCTTGCCGCCGTGATTGAACAGGGCAGCTTTGGCGCGGCGGCCAAGGCACTGAGCATCACGCTGGCTGCGGTGTCGCTGCGCATCAAATCGCTCGAATCCGCACTCGGCCAGCGACTGCTGGTGCGCGGCAAGCAGGTTCACGCCACACCCGCAGGGCAGGCTTTGCTGGTGCATGTCAAACAGGTGCGCCTGATGGAGGCCGACCTGGTGGATGGGCTGGTGGGTGGCCTGCACGGCGGCAGTCTTGACAAAACGCCCCGCATGCAAAGCCTGAGCGTGGCGGTCAATGCCGATTCACTGACCAGCTGGTTTTTGCCGGGCATCGCCAGCTTGCTGGCCAGGCACCGCCTGCTAATTGACATTGTGGTGGACGACCAGGACCACACCCACGACGCGCTGAAAAGCGGCGAAGTCGCCGGTTGCGTCACCACCCTGGCCCAGGCCATGCGCGGCTGTGTGGCCGAGCCGCTGGGCACCATGCGCTACCGCTGCGTGGCCGCACCCGCGCTGCTGGCGCAGTGGAGCGAGCCGGGCGCAGGTCATGCGGTGGGCGGTGTGTCAGCGCACCGCCTGCTGGGCACGCCAGCGGTCATCTTCAACCGCAAGGACGCGCTGCAGGACCAGTTTCTGGCGCAGCACTTTGGCCTGCAGGGCGCGTTGTACCCGCGCCACTTTGTGCCTGCCGTTGATGCGTTTGAGCTGGCGCTGGAGCTGGGCATGGGCTGGGGCATGGTGCCTGACCTGTTGCTGGCCGCGCGCGCTGGCCGCCCGGCACTGGTTGAAATCCTGCCTGACCGGCCCGTCGATGTGGCGTTGTACTGGCAGCACTGGGCGCGCGAGCCGCTGTCAGCCCAGCGCCTGACGCAGGCGGTCAGGCAGGCCGCGCTGGCGCATCTTTTGCAGCTTTGAGTTTGTGGCTGACACTATTTCAAATCATTCAAGTCATTCAACGCAGAGGCGCAGAGGCGCAGAGACCGCAGAGCCAGCGGGTCAGAGGCGGCAACAGCCGGGCATCTGAATGATTCAATATTCAATCGCTCTGCGAATCTCTGCGTCCTCTGCGCCTCTGCGTTGAAGGTTTCCTGGTTTCCTGACCCCATTCCCCTAAAATCGCTGCATGCTCTCGATTAAAAATGACCTCCTCACGGCGCTGGCCGATGCGCTTGAAAAGCTTTCTCCGGGTGCCGGTGACAAAGCGGCTTTTGAGTCGCCCAAGGTGGCGGCGCACGGCGACTTTGCCTGCACCGCCGCCATGCAACTGGCCAAGGGGCTGAAACAGAACCCGCGTCAGGTGGCCGAGGCGTTAAAAGCGCTGTTGCAGGCTGATCCGGTATATGACCAATGGGTTGAGGCCATCGAGATCGCTGGTCCGGGTTTTCTCAACATCAAACTCAAGCCTGCGGCCAAGCAGGAAACCGTGCGTGACGTATTGAACGCTGCGGCGCACTATGGCGTCAAACCGAAATCCACTGGGCAGCGCATGGTGGTCGAGTTTGTGTCGGCCAACCCCACTGGCCCGTTGCACGTAGGCCACGGGCGTCAGGCGGCTTTGGGTGACGCGATCTGCAACCTGTTTGTGACGCAGGGCGTAGACGTGTACCGCGAGTTTTATTACAACGACGCGGGCGTGCAGATTCACACCCTGGCCACCAGCACCCAGGCGCGTGCCAAAGGCATCAACCCGGGCGATGCACTGTGGCCAGAGTCTGCCTACAACGGCGACTACATCCTCGATATTGCCAACGACTTTCTGGCCAAAAAGACGGTCAAGTCCGATGACCGCGAATTCACCGCGTCGGGCGATGCGGACGACCTGGACTCGATTCGCCAGTTTGCCGTGGCCTATCTGCGCCGTGAACAAGACCTGGATTTGCAGGCGTTCTCGGTGCGCTTTGACAACTATTACCTCGAATCCAGCCTGTACAGCTCGGGCCGGGTCGATGCGGCTGTGGCCCAGCTGACGGGCGCTGGCAAAACCTACGAGCAAGATGGCGCGCTGTGGCTCAAGTCCACCGATTACGGTGACGACAAAGACCGCGTCATGAAAAAAAGCGACGGTACCTACACCTATTTTGTGCCGGACGTGGCCTACCATCTGGCCAAATGGCAGCGCGGCTTTACCCGCGCCATCAACATCCAGGGCATGGACCACCACGGCACCATTGCCCGCGTGCGTGCCGGGCTGCAGGCGGCAGGCGAGAGCGTGCCGCAGGGCTACCCCGACTACGTGCTGCACACCATGGTAAGGGTGGTGCGCCATGGTGAAGAGGTCAAGATTTCAAAACGTGCGGGCAGCTACGTCACATTGCGCGACCTGATTGAGTGGACCAGCGCCGACGCGGTGCGCTTCTTTTTGCTCAGCCGCAAGCCGGACACCGAATACATCTTTGACATTGACCTGGCCCTGGCCAAAAACAACGAGAACCCGGTGTATTACGTGCAGTACGCCCATGCCCGCATCTGCTCGGTGCTGGCGGCCTGGGGGGGTGATGTAGCCAGCCTGAAAGAGGTTGATTTGTCACCATTGGTCAGCCCGCAGGCGCAGGCGTTGATGCTGCTGCTGGCCAAATACCCGGACATGCTGACCCATGCCGCCAGTGGTTTTGCGCCGCACGACGTGGCCTTTTACCTGCGCGAGCTGGCCGCCTGCTATCACAGCTACTACGATGCCGAGCGGATTCTGGTCGATGACGAGGCCGTCAAACTGGCCCGCCTGGCGCTGGTCGCGGCCTGCGCGCAGGTGTTGCACAATGGCCTGGCGGTGCTCGGCGTGGGTGCGCCCCAAAAAATGTAGCTGACCAACCTGGTCGTCAATGAAGCCTTTGAAACAACTGAAAAGATTCAAAAAAGTGGGACAAACCATGAACAAACAACGTGGCGGCACCCTGCTGGGCGTCATCTTGGGTGCGTTGCTGGGCCTGGGTGCTGCGCTGGCTGTGGCCGTTTACGTGACCAAAGTGCCGGTGCCTTTTCTCAACAAAAGCCAGCCGCGCAGTGCAGAAAGCGATGTGCAGGAAGCGCAGAAGAACAAAAACTGGGACCCCAATGCCCCGCTGGCAGGCAAAAACCCAGCGCGACCTGCAGCGGCTGCGTCTGTTCCGGCTGAGACAGACCCATCAGCGGGTGCAGTGCCAGCTGCTGGCAACGCCGGTGCCGCCAAGCCTGCTGCTGTGGCTACCGCACCCGCGACCCCGGCGGCACCGGCCAAACCAGCAGTCTCCAGCGACCCGCTGGGCGACCTTGCCAAAGCCAGGGCCAAGGCCAAATCGGACGCGCCACCGGCTCCTGTGGCATCTGGCGCGGACCCGTTCAGTTATTTCATTCAGGTCGGTGCTTTTCGCACCCCTGACGACGCCGAGCAGCAACGCGCCAAGCTGTCGCTGATGGGCTACCAGGCCAAAGTCAGCGAGCGCGAGCAATATGGCCGGACCGTGTACCGCGTGCGACTGGGACCGTTTGACAGAAAAGACGAAGCCGACAAAACCAAGGAAAAACTCGAAGGTAACGCCATTGAAACCGCCCTGGTGCGGGTGCAGCGCTGAACTTTTCTGGCGGGTTGTGTACAAACCAGCTCTGGCAGGTGTATTTCGGGCGGCGTCTGGATCATGATTGTGTATGTGGTGGACCCGCCGCACCAGCATCGAATGACCGGGCAAGCAACCGGATACGTGAACGAGTTTTACAGGAGAAGATTGAATGCAACGACGTGAGTTTTCTTTTTCAGCAGCAAGCGTGGCTGCTGCCACCTGGGGCGGCGCTGCGGCGCTGTCCACCACAGCCCATGCACAGGCAAAAGCGCCCCAGGAGGGCACTGACTATTTGCTGCTCGACAAACCCGCCCCGGTAGAAGCCGCCGCCGGAAAGGTCGAGGTGGTGGAGTTTTTCTGGTACAGCTGCCCGCACTGCAACAGCTTTGAGCCCCAGCTGGATGCGTGGTCTAAAAAAGCAGCCAAAGATGTTGTGCTGCGGCGCGTACCTGTGTCGTTCCGGCCTGATTTTGAGCCCCAGCAGCGTCTGTACTACGTCATAGAAGGCATGGGCCTGGTTGACCAGCTGCATAAAAAGGTGTTTAACGCGATTCACACTGAAAAGCAGAACCTCAGCAACGCCGAGCAAATCACGGCCTGGGCAGAAAAGCAGGGCATCAGCAAAGCCAAATTTACCGAGGCTTACAACTCATTTCCGGTGGTCACCAAGGCCCGCAAGGCGACGCAGCTGCAAGAGTTCTACAAGGTCGATGGCGTACCAGCCCTGGGTGTGGCGGGCCGCTATTTCACGTCAGGCTCGGTGGCGCAGACCATGGAGCGTGCGCTGGCTGTGACCGACTACCTGATTGAAGTGACCCGCAAAACCATGGCGGTGGCTACCAAGAGCGGCGCGGTGAAATAACCCGCGTCCAGAGCACACGGGCACACGGCACCCGATTCTTTAAAACCCGCCCCTTGCTGGCGGGTTTTTTTATGGGCAGCATGGCCGTTGCCCGGCAAAGGTGATGCGCCAGCCCGCATGGCTACAATGCTCTGAACACACAAGCAGCAAGATTCGTGCCTTTATGAAATACCTCCGCTTTTATCCCGTAGCCACACTGGCCTTGCTTGCCATGCTCGCATCCATTGCCCTGCCCGTGGCCGCTGAAAAAGCCGACCGTGACAAACCGATGAATGCCGAGGCCGATGCCCTGCGCTATGACGACCTCAAGCAAACCAGCGTATTCACCGGCAATGTGGTGATTACCAAAGGCAGCACGATCATTCGGGGCGAGCGGGTCGATGTGCGGCAGGACGCCGAGGGCTACCAGCAGGCCACCGTGGTAGCGCCTGCGGGCAAGCTGGCTTTTTACCGGAAAAAACGCGATCTGGTCGATGAATTCATTGAAGGCGAGGCCGAGCTGATTGAATACGACAGCCGCGCTGATGTGGTCAAACTCACGCGCCGGGCCGTGCTGCGCCGCTACAACGGCGCGGTGCTGGCCGACGAGACCACGGGCTCCCAGATCACTTACGACAACGTCACCGATGTTTTTACCGTCGATGGTGGCGCCCAGAACCGCACCGCTGCCAACCCCAGTGGCCGGGTGCGCGCGGTGCTGGCCCCACGTGTGGCGGCCTCTGCGGCTGCCAGCGCTGCTGCGGCGGTGCCCGGCGGCCCTGTACCGGCCCTGCGGCCCAGCAACACCTTGGGCAGCGAGAAAAAATAGCATGGACCTCCAACCTTCTGCAACAGCCGCTGCGTTGTCAGGCGCTGCTAGCACTGGCGTGCCTGCAGTAGCCAGCCGTCTGGTGGCCACGGGGCTGCAAAAGTCCTACGGCAGCCGCAAGGTGGTGCAAGACGTGTCGCTGGCCGTGCAGAGCGGCGAGGTGGTGGGCTTGCTCGGCCCCAACGGTGCCGGCAAAACCACTTCGTTTTACATGATTGTGGGCCTGGTGCGCGCCGATGCCGGTGAAATCACGATTGACGGGGTTTCCATTGAACACATGCCGATTCACCGCCGTGCGCGGCTGGGGCTGAGTTATTTGCCCCAGGAAGCATCGATTTTTCGCAAGCTCAACGTCGAGCAGAATGTGCGTGCCGTGCTGGAGTTGCAGCAGGATGCAAAAGGCAAGCCGCTCGGTCATGCCGTGATTGAGCAGCGACTGGATGGGTTGCTGCAAGACCTGCGGGTCGAGCATTTGCGCGACTCGCCTGCGCTGGCCCTGTCAGGTGGCGAGCGGCGCCGTGTCGAGATTGCGCGCGCATTGGCCACCCAGCCGCGCTTTATTTTGCTGGACGAGCCTTTTGCGGGCATTGACCCGATTGCCGTGATTGAAATCCAGCGCATCATCGGGTTTTTAAAGGCACGCGGCATTGGCGTGCTGATCACCGACCACAACGTGCGGGAAACGCTGGGTATTTGCGATCACGCTTACATCATCAGCGACGGCCATGTGCTGGCCACAGGCACGCCTTCAGAGATTGTGAACAATGCCGATGTGCGCAGGGTGTACCTCGGCGAACATTTCCGAATGTGACCATGACTGAAATGGCATCACTGAAAGTCAAACTTCTTTCAACGCAGAGGCGCAGAGAACGCAGAGAACCGCAGAGGAACATAAAAAGGTTTTCAGCGTCTCTTGCTCTGACCCGCTTGCTCTGCGTCCTCTGCATCTCTGCGTTGAATGCATTGGGTTTCAAGGTCGGCACATGAAACAAGGCCTGTCTTTACGCGTGTCGCAGCATCTGGCGCTCACACCGCAGCTGCAACAGTCCATTCGCCTGTTGCAGCTGTCCACGCTGGAGCTGAGCCAGGAAGTCGAGCAGATGCTGGACGAAAACCCGTTTCTGGAAGTGTCTGAAGAAACGGCAGTGCGTGAAGAGTTTGGCGTGGATCAAACCGACACACCGGTCAGTCAGGATGTCCAGGAGTTTGAGTTTGCTACTACTTCCATAGCATCCGGCCCAATTGAAACAAGCGCTACCAGCCAAAATGAGCCAGATACCACGCCAGAAATCAGCTCTGAAGCCAGGCTTGAAGAAAGCTGGGATGGCGATGGCACGGTAGAGACCACGCCGGACGATGGCGAATGGGGGGGCGACGCGCCCGCCCGCAAAAACAACAACGACGACAACGACACCGATGCTGCCGATCTGGCGCGCAGCCACGAGTCGCTGCAAGACCACCTGCACCGGCAGTCGCTGGGTTTGCGCCTGTCTGAGCTTGACCGTGCCGCGCTGCACTTTCTGATCGAGTCGCTCAATGACGATGGTTACCTTGAAGACACATTGACTGTGCTGGCCACCAGTCTGGCGGGTGAGGACGCGCTGCAGACAGAAGAGCTGGTACAACACTTTGGCGTGGCGTTAAAGCTGCTGCACCACATGGAGCCTGCGGGGGTGGGTGCCCGCAACTTGGCCGAATGTCTGAGCTTGCAACTGCTGGACTGCAAGGACTGTGTTGAAACCCGCGCCGCCATGGCGGTGTGCCAGCAGCCGATCGAGCTGCTGGCCAAGCGCGATGTCAAGCGCCTGTCGCAGCTGTGCGGCTTTCCCGACACGGTGATCAAAAGCGCCATCGGCGTGATTGGCCGGCTGGACCCCAAGCCCGGGCGCCGGTTTGTGAATGTCGAGCGCAACCTCATCGTGCCCGATGTGCTGGTCATCAAGTCTGGCCGGGGCTTCAAGGTCACACTCAATGGCGACGTCATGCCGCGCCTGCGGGTACAAGACATGTATGCCAACGCCCTGAAACAGCACAAGGGGCAGGGCGGCCAGGCCCTGCAGCAGCGCCTGCAGGAAGCGCGCTGGTTTATCAAAAACATCCAGCAGCGTTTTGATACGATTTTGCGCGTCAGCACAGCGATTGTGGAGCGGCAAAAAAACTTCTTTAGCCACGGCGAGCTGGCCATGCGGCCCCTGGTGCTGCGTGAGATTGCCGACGAATTGGGCCTGCACGAATCGACCATTTCACGCGTGACCACCGCCAAGTACATGAGCACGCCGTTTGGCACCTTTGAGCTGAAATACTTTTTTGGCTCCGCGCTGGGTACCGAGACCGGTGGCAACGCGTCCAGCACGGCGGTGCGCGCGCTGATCAAGCAGTTTGTGGTGCTTGAGAACACCCAGAAACCATTGAGCGACAACCAGATTTCAGACATGCTCAAGGAGCAGGGCATTGGCTGCGCCCGCCGCACCGTGGCCAAATACCGTGAGGCATTGCGCATCGCACCGGCGAACTTGCGCCGGGCGCTTTAACGAAAATACCCAAGACCTTCAACGCAGAGGCGCAGAGTACGCAGAGAACCGCAGAGAGAAATAAAAAGATTTTCAGTTTTTCCAACTCTGACCCGCTTACTCTGCGTTCTCTGCGCCTCTGCGTTGAAAAAAGTTAGAAACGAATGAACCAACTCCAACTCTTCCTCCCCTGCGCCGCTGGCGTTGAGACCTGGCTGGCCGCTGAAGTCCAGCGCATCACCGGCACAACGCCTAAGGCGTGGCGTGCCGGGGTGCAGCTGCAGGGCTCCTGGCGCGATGCGCTGCAGCTTAATTTGCACAGCCGACTGGCCCAGCGCGTGCTGATTGAGCTGGCGCACAACCAGTACCGCAGCGAGCAGGACCTGTACAACGCTGCAGCCAACGTGGCCTGGGAGATATGGTTCACGCCGCAGCAAACCTTCAAGATTGAAATCACCGCGCAGCACAGCCCCTTGAGAAGCCTGAATTTTGCAACGCTCAAAATCAAAGACGCGGTGGCAGACCGCTTCAGGGCCAAGTTCAATGATGTCCGGCCCAGTGTGGAGACACGCTGGCCCGATGTGCGGATTTATGTGCACCTGACGGTCGATAGCGTCACCATTTACATCGATACGTCTGGCGAGCCACTGTTCAAACGCGGCTGGCGCGAAGACAAGGGTGACGCCCCGCTGAAAGAAACTCTGGCTGCTGCCATGATTGCCGCCAGCGGCTGGGACGTGCTAAGCAAGCAAGGCGTGCCGCTGTATGACCCGTGCTGTGGCTCGGGCACGATTGCGATTGAAGCCGCGCAAATTGCCTGCAACATTGCGCCGGGCATCAACCGCCAGTTTGCGTTTCAAAAGTATTTGCCGTTTCAGCCCCATGTCTGGGAAGGCCTGCTCGACCAGGCGGAAGACGCGATGACCGAGCCGACCGCCCCCGTATTTGGCAGCGACGTGTCTTTCCGGATGGTCGATTTTGCCGAACGCAATGCCGAGCGCGCGGGCGTGGCCAATGCCGTGCAGTTTCGGGGTGGCGATGCGTTGCAGCGCATGCCGCCCACGACTGATGGAACGGCTGGCGTGATGCTGGTGAACCCGCCGTATGGCGAGCGCATTGATGTAGCTGGCGTGGCGGGTACGACCGCGCTGGCCTCAGCACAGCGCCGCACGCAGTTCCAGGGCCAAAGCATTGACGAGTTTGGCCAGCCGGTGCAAGAAAGCCCAGGCGAAGACCAGCCCCGGCGCGACCGCAACGCCAACCCGGCACGCGAGCAGGCGCTTACTGAAAGCGGTGAAGAAGCGTCTGACTTCTTTCCCCAGCTGGCCACACACTGGAAGAAAAACTACGCCGGCTGGACCGCCCATGTGTTGACCCCCGACCTCAAGCTGCCCAGCAAAATGCGCCTGAAAGAATCGCGCCGCGTGCCGATGTGGAACGGCCCGATTGAATGCCGCCTGTTCCGTTTTGACATGGTGGCCGGGTCTGCACGTGGTAAGCCTCCAATGGCTCCCTCTCCCTCCGGGAGAGGGCAGGGGTGAGGGCTCCCCCGTCTCCCATCGTTCTGGACACCAACATCGTCCTGGACGTGTTTGTCTTCAGCGACGCAGCGGCCATCCCCCTGCGGGAAGCACTAGCCGCTGGCGCACTGGACTGGCTGGCCACCCAACCCATGCGCGATGAACTGGTCCGTGTACTGGCTTACCCGAAAATTGCGGCTCGCCTGGCGTTTTACAAACTCAACGCTGAAGACGTGCTGACCGCCTTTGACCAGTACACCCATCTGGTGGACGTGCCTGCCAAATGCAGCCTGAACTGCAGCGACCCGGATGACCAGAAGTTCATTGACCTGGCAGTGGCTCACCAGGCCCTGCTTCTGAGCAAGGACAGGGCCGTACTTTCAATGGCAAAAAGGCTGCTAAGACAAGGAATACGGGCGCTACCCGCTATTGAATAAGTAGCAAACTGCTGCTTGGGCATTCACTCAGGCTGGTTTCGCGATAATCGGTTCACCCTTTCAAGGAGCACCAATATGGGCCAAGCTTTACACCAACCCGTCATGACGGGTGCCGAGTACCTCGCGTGGGAGGCCGGGCAAACCGGGCGTCACGAGTTTGTGGGCTCTGAAGTGTTCGCCATGGCCGGTGCTGAAGACCGGCACGTCACGGTTGCCATGAACTTCGCCTTTGCATTGCGCCAGCACCTGGCAGGCAGCCCATGCCGCACTTTCATAAGCGACATGCGCCTGAATGTTGCCACCCTGGGCAGCTATTTTTACCCCGACATCATGGTGACCTGCAGCACCAGTGACCGGGCTTCACCTCTGGTTAAAAGCGAGCCCAAACTGATTATTGAAGTGCTGTCACCCAGCACCGCCGCC
>JBBRMH010000095.1:0-15678 GCA_038230935.1 Burkholderiales bacterium
CTGCTGCATCGCCAGCGGCCGTCCACCGGTTTCTGGCTGTGCGCTGCGCTGGGCAGTGCCATGGTGGTGACGTTTGCCGTGCTGCGTTCTGGCAACACACCGGGTACGGGGCTGTCGATTCAATTTGCCGATGTGCTGCTGCTGGCCGCCATGCTGTGCGCTGCCGTGGGCTATGGGTACGGCGGGCGGCTGTCACAGCAGATGCAGGCTGAGCATGTGATTTGCTGGGCGCTGGTGATCTCGCTGCCTTTGACGGTACCGCTGGCGCTTCTCAACTACCCCACAGCGCCGCTCAAGCCCGTGACTTGGGCAGCTTTTGGCTATGTGGCGGTGTTTTCGATGTGGCTGGGCTTTTTTGCCTGGTACCGCGGCCTGGCGCTGGGCGGCACGGTGCGCGTCAGTCAGGTGCAGCTGGTGCAGCCGTTTTTGTCGATGCTGTTTGCTGTGCCGCTGCTGGGCGAGCGCCTGGACGCGGTAACGGTCGGGTTTGCTCTGGCCGTGATTGCCACGGTGTTTATCGGCAAGAAAATGCCGGTGCGGTGAGCGGGAGAACTTTGATGCGGGGATTTCAACGCGGAAAAGAAAGGAGAACCGTCCAGAGAACGCGGAGAATTACAGGACAGTTTTTATTATTTTAATTCCGCTGCACTGTACGCTTCGACTACAACTTCAACTTTTTCTTTTCTTACTCCTGTTGCCCTGTACTTGCTCGTCTCCTCCGCGTTAAATTTTCCCTGCCCACTCTTTTATTTACTCCACCCTCGACCACAAGGCTACTATGCAATGGACACAGGCCGCACGCGCGGAAAAAATGAACCCTTCCGTGATCCGCGAGATCCTCAAGGTCACGGAAAAGCCCGGCATCATCAGTTTTGCAGGCGGGCTGCCATCACCCAAAACCTTTCCGGTCGAAGCTTTTGCGGCGGCCTGTCAGGAGGTGCTGGGCACAGATGGCCGTGCGGCCTTGCAGTACGCCTCCAGCGAAGGTTATCCGCCGCTGCGCGAGTGGGTCGCCAACGATTTGAACCGCCAGAGCACAGCGGCGGGCTTGCCATGGCCGGTTGACCCGTCGCAAGTGCTCATCACCACAGGCAGCCAGCAGGCGCTGGATTTGATCGCCAAGATTTTGATCGACAAAGACTCAAAAGTACTGGTCGAAACCCCGACCTACCTTGGTGCGCTGCAGGCTTTCACGCCCATGGAACCCGCGTTTGTAGGCGTGGCCAGCGATGCTGAAGGCGTGGACGTGGCCGACCTGAGCGCCAAGGCAGCTGGTGCGCGGTTTTTGTACGTGCTGCCGAATTTCCAGAACCCCACCGGCCAGTCAATGAGCGAAGCCCGCCGCGCACGGCTTACCGAAGAAGCCGCGCGCATCGGCCTGCCGATGGTCGAAGACAACCCGTATGGCGATTTGTGGTTTGATGCACCGCCGCCGCCCGGCCTCACGGCGCGCAACCCGGACGGCTGCATCTACATGGGCAGCTTCAGCAAAACACTGGCACCGGGTTTGCGCCTCGGGTTTCTAGTCGCACCCCCAGCGATTTACCCCAAGCTGCTGCAGGCCAAGCAGGCGGCGGACTTGCACACGCCCAGCTTTAACCAGCGCATGGTTTATGAGGTGCTGAAAACCGGTTTTCTGGACGGCCATGTCCCCACCATCCGGGCGCTGTACAAGGCGCAGTGCGAGGCGATGCTGGAAGCCCTCAACACGCACTTGGCTGGCACCGGCGTGCAGTGGAACACGCCCGATGGCGGCATGTTTTTATGGGTCAAACTGCCGCAAGGCATGAACGCGGTGGACTTGCTGCCCCAGGCGGTTGAGCGCAACGTGGCCTATGTGCCCGGCTCGGCGTTCTACAGCGGCGAGGCCCAGACCAACACGTTGCGGCTGTCTTTTGTGACCGCCTCGGTGGACCAGATTCATACCGGTATTGCCGCGCTGGCGCAGGTTTTGAAAGCCAATCTGCCAAGCTAGAGCCGCACCAAAAGTCTTGCGAATGGCGCATCGACACGTCAACCCGTAAAATGTTCTTACCAAAACGTAAGGAATAACCATGCAAGCCACGATTACCTCCAAAGCCCAGATTACCCTGCCAAAAGAGCTTCGTGAGTTTTTAGCTGTCAAAACCGGGGACAAACTGGAGTTCACCGTGCTGCCGGATGGCTCCGCGCGGGTAGCCCGCGCAAGTGCGCTGTCGTTCTCGTCACTGCGCGGCATGCTTGCCCGGCCCGCACGGGCGCTCAGCATTGAAGAGATGGATGAAAGCGTGGGCACCCTACTGAAAAATGATGACCAGCGCATCAAAAATCTGGCGGCACCTGAATGATTGCCCTGGATACCAATTTGCTGGTGCGTCTGGTCACTGACGATGATCCGCAGCAGGCTGACCACATCCGCGTGGCACTGGACGCAGCGATGGCCAGCGGCGAAGTGCTCATGGTCAGCAATATTGCGCTGGTAGAGCTGGTCTGGGTGCTGGGCGGTGGCTATCAATACTCCAGAGATCAGCTCATGCAGGTCGTAGAGGCTCTGTTGATGTTTCGTGGCCTGAATTTTGAGGTGCGCAAACACATCGTCATGGCGCTCAAGGCCTGGCGTGCAGGCGACGGCGACTTTGCGGACAACCTGGTGGGGGCCTCGATGTGCAGCCTGGGCTGTGACCACGTGCTGACGCTGGATAAAAAAGCCGCCCGCGCTGCCACCCATCGCCTGCTTGTCTGAAAAATATCGTCTTCCTGTTCACCCGTTTCCAGTTACCCGCCAGCAACTCCCACTCCCACTCCCACTCCCATGACCATGACAAGCCGCCCCTTCAAACAGGTCGATGTTTTCACCGCCACCCCGTATTTCGGTAACCCGCTGGCTGTGGTGCTTAGCGGCAGTGGCCTGGACGACGCAGCCATGCAACGCTTTGCGCAGTGGACGAATCTGTCAGAGACCACGTTTTTGCTGCCGCCCACAGACCCTGCCGCTGATTACCGCGTACGCATCTTCACCCCCGGTGGCGAACTGCCATTTGCCGGACACCCGACGCTGGGCAGTTGCCACAGCTGGCTGCAGGCGGGCGGCCAGCCAAAAAGCAGTGAATTTATTGTTCAGGAATGCAAACAGGGCCTGGTGAAAATTCGCCGTGAGGGGGTGGGCAGCGCGCAGCGGCTGGCTTTTGCAGCACCGCCCCTCAAGCGCTCTGCACCCAGCGCCGGGGTACTGGCCGGGGTTGCGGCAGCGCTGGGCATTCAGGCCACACAGATCGTGGCTGCCCAGCTGCTCGACAACGGCCCGGTATGGATGGGTGTGCTGCTCGACAGCCCCGAGACGGTGTTACAGCTTAACCCCAACCATGTTGAACTTGACAACATGGATGTCAAGGTGGGCGTAGCGGGCATTTACGCCAAAGACCCCGGCGCATCTTTAATCGGGCGCATCAACCGGGAGTCCAAGGCGTTTGCGCAGGACCAACACAGCACCGCCTTCAGCCCAGATCTGGAAGTACGCGGCTTTGCAGCCAGCATCGGCATCAACGAAGACCCGGTCACGGGCAGCCTGAACGCCAGCCTGGCCCAGTGGCTGATCGCTGAAGGGCACATGCCTGCGCGCTATCTTGCGTCGCAGGGCGTGTGTCTGGGCCGCGCTGGTGAAGTGGCTCTGGCGCGCGATGACGCGGGGCAGGTCTGGGTCGGTGGCCAGTCGGTGACGTGTATTGACGGCAGCGTCACGCTGTAAGCCATGACTGCACAAGTCGATCACCTCGTAATCGCCGCCAACAGCCTGGATGAAGGCGTTGCCTGGTGTGAAAGCACGCTCGGCATCACGCCCGGACCCGGCGGCGAGCACCCGCTGATGGGCACCCACAACCGCTTGTTCAAGGTGGCTTCAAACCACTATCCAGCGGCTTATTTTGAGATCATCGCTATAAATTCAGGAGCGCCCAGCGCACGCAATACCTGGGCCAAGCGCTGGTTTGACCTGGATAATGCAGATTTGCAGCGTACCCTGTCCATCCACGGCCCAAGGCTGGTTCATTTTGTAGCCAACACAACGCAAGCCGTTGGTTGTGTGGCATCGCTGGCCGCATTGGCTGTAGACAGAGGCCCGCTGCTGGAGGCCTCCCGCATGACACCCAGCGGGCTGCTGGCCTGGAAAATCACCGTGCGTGAGGACGGCCAGCGCTTGTTCAATGGCGCGCTGCCTACCCTGATTGAATGGGGCGCCATGCACCCGGCGCACACCATGGCGGACTCCGGCATCACACTGCAGACGCTGGAGGTTTGTCACCCCCAGGCTGATCAGCTGCGCGCCGCGTACGAGGCGATTGGCTTGATCAGCGTAGCCATCACGCCAGGCCCGCCCGACCTGATAGCCACCCTGCACACGCCAAAGGGCATCGTGCAGCTTCACAGTCAGGGGATTTGACATGCTTTCAGCGCAGGCCCTGGTCGTTTTTGCGTTGGCCACGCTGGTGATGGTGGTCACGCCCGGCCCCAACATGATGTATTGCGTCTCGCGCACTTTGTGCCAGGGCCGCACCGCCGGGCTGGTGTCGCTGGCCGGGGTGCAGCTGGGCCTCGTGGTGCATATCTGCGCTGCAGGCGCGGGGCTGACGGCGCTGTTGCTGGCGGTGCCCATGGCGTTCAACGTCATCAAGCTGCTGGGCGCGGCGTATTTGCTGTGGCTGGCCTGGCAGGCCGTCAAACCCGGTGGCCGCTCCATGTTTCAGACGCGGGCCATGCCTGCGGACACGCCCGCCACGCTGTTTCGCATGGGGCTGGTGACCAACCTGCTCAACCCCAAGGTGGCGATATTTTACCTGTCGATCTTTCCGCAGTTTTTACACCCTGAGCAGGGCGCGGTGTGGCTGCAAAGCCTGCAACTGGGCGTGGTGCAGATCATGGTCAGTGCCAGCGTGAACAGCCTGATTATTTGCGGCGCAGCGGGCATCACCCACTTTTTTGAGCGCAGCCCCGGCTGGGTGGTGGCGCAGCGTTATGTGATGGGCAGCGTACTGGCCAGTCTGGCCCTGCGCATTGCCATGACTGAAAGAAATTAAACCGATGCTCACCCTGCAAGACATTGAAGCCGCTGCCCAGGTGGTGTACCGCGAATTTCAGGCCACGCCGCAGTACCGCTGGGGCTTGTCATCTGAACGGCTGGGCACGGACTGCTGGATCAAGCACGAGAACCACACGCCCGTCGGTGCCTTCAAGATACGCGGCGGGCTGACTTATTTTGATGCGCTCAAGACGCATGGCGAGATGCCCGCAGAAGTCATCAGCGCCACACGCGGCAACCACGGCCAGAGCATGGGCTGGGCCGCCCGCGCGCATGGGGTGGCTTGCACCATCGTCGTGCCGTATGGCAATTCATTAGAGAAAAACGCGGCCATACGCGCCCTGGGCGTCACACTGCTGGAGCACGGGGCAGAGTTTCAGGATGCACGCGAATACGCCATTGAACTCGCCAAAGAACGCGGCGCACACATGGTGCCCAGCTTTCACCCCGATCTGGTGCGCGGCGTGGCGACCTACTGGTGGGAGTTTTTCAAAGCCGTGCCGCAGATGGATGTGGCCTATGTGCCGATTGGCCTGGGCTCAGGTGCAGCAGCGGCCATCAGCGCCAAACGGGCCTTGGGCCACCAGGCGAAAATTGTGGGTGTGGTCAGCGCCCACGCCACCACCTATGCGGACTCCATCGCAGCAGGCCGGGTGATGGCTTCGCCCGTGACCACGCAGCTGGCCGACGGCATGGCCTGCCGCATTGCCGACCAGGCAGCGCTTGACTTTCTGGCCCCGCACATCGACCACATCGTACAAGTCACCGACGACGAAGTCACCCAGGCCATGCGTGACTTGTATGCGGATACACACAACGTGGCCGAAGGTGCGGGCGCTGCCAGTTTTGCAGCTGCCATGCAGGAGCGCGCTGCTTTGAAAGGGCTGGTGGTGGGCACGACGCTGTGCGGTGGGAATGTGGATGCGGGGGTGTTTGCGCGGGTGTTGGCTGGTGGGGTTTGAGGCGGTCTTTTGCCTGCAGACTCGATATACAGTCCAACAGCTATTGCTGCGGCTCGATGAAGCAGGAAGTTTGCGTCCAGCCTGAGCATGGCCTGTCCTGAGCCAGTCGAAGGGTCGAAGCCTGGTTTGTGCGGGCAAACCCTTCGACAAGCTCAGGGCGAACGGCTATGGACATTCAGGCTTTACAAGTACGGAACAACATGAAAATAACCGCGCCGCAGGCTGCGTGTTGATTGTTATGTCAGGTACTCTGAGGCCAATTAATTTGCACTTTTCTACTGTTGGCAAGGCAGTCACGCAGGTACAAGTTAATGAGACTCTGATACGGCACACCCGCCTCGTCGGCCATACCTTTGAAATATTGCACAACGTCTTCTGACAATCGCATCGTGACAGGCTTCTTGAGCTTGGATGCATAAGGGTTTTTGCGCGATTTCAGTTTAGAGAGATCGTATTCTGCTTTCATGTGTGTGCACCTCGATAGAACGCGCTTTCACGCTTGGTTGCTTGACGGGCTGAGATGATTCGAATATTCGCACCGTAATTCCGTTCACAATGGCAGACGATGAGCAAATTTGCACCTGAACTCATGCCCAGCATCAGAAAACGCTCTTCATCGGACGAATGCGCATCATCAAAGAACTGGACGCCGAAATCGTCGAAAAATATGGACTTCGCCTCGTCAAACGACACATGGTGTTTCTTTAGATTTGCTGCGGCTTTTGTCTCATCCCATTCGAATTCAATCATACGTACATTGTATGTATGATTTTCTGCAGTTCAAGTCGCTAGATGTGCGCGTTTCAATGTCGAAGTCAAGCCGCCACGGGTTTGGGTACCATCGGGCCTGGACGGCTAGTTAAATTTTTCGCTGCCCAGGGGATCGGAAGGGTCGGATCTCAATGCTGTTTACTTAAGCTTAAATTTTTACTCAAAGGCTAACGTAAGCTGTTGATTCAATTGACTTAAAGTTTCTTAAGTGAACAGTATTGAGACCTGACCCCTTTGACTTCTGACCCCTTTGACTTCACCCCGATCTGGTACGCGGCGTGGCGACCTACTGGTGGGAGTTTTTCAAGGCCGTGCCGCAGATGGATGTGGCCTATGTGCCGATTGGGCTGGGTTCAGGTGCAGCAGCGGCCATCAGCGCCAAACTGGCGCTGGGCCACCAGGCGAAAATTGTGGGCGTGGTCAGCGCCCACGCCACCACCTATGCACAGTCCATCGCTGCCGGGCGGGTGATTGCGTCACCCGTGACCACGCAGCTGGCCGATGGTATGGCCTGCCGCATCGCCGACCAGGCCGCGCTTGACTTCCTGACCCCGCACATCGACCACATCGTGCGCGTCACAGACGACGAAGTCACCCAGGCCATGCGTGACTTGTATGCCGACACGCACAACGTGGCTGAAGGCGCAGGTGCTGCAAGTTTTGCAGCTGCCATGCAGGAGCGCGCATCGCTCAAGGGGCAGGTGGTAGGCACCACGCTGTGCGGCGGCAACGTGGATGCGGGGGTGTTTGCGCGGGTGCTGGCTGGTGGAGTTTGAGGCTTTATCGCAATCCATGCAGGCACAGGTGCTGTTAAATTTGCAGCCCAGCGCTTGCATAATGCTGCGCCGCAAAGGCAGAGAGGGGGAGCGGCAGATATGACAAATATGGCCTCGAACGCATCATCCAATGCCGATTTCACTGTGCGAGCCCAGGCGCACCAGTTGCAGCGTTGCATCGTCTGGTAGCCGATAAATCAAAACCAGGTCAGGGCGCAAGTGGCAGTCGCGGTGGTCAGCCCACTCGCCGCTCAAGGCATGGTCAGCATACTTTTGCGGGAGTGGCTCATTGGTCAGTAGTTTGTACAACACCTCGACCAACGCAGTATCAACCACACCATGCTTTTTGAAGTCACGTTTGAACTGGCTGGTACGCTCAATTCTTCGCATGCAAGTCGGCCATCAATGCCTCAACTGAATCGAAAGACTTGAGCTTGCCAGCGCGCGCTTCACGCATGGCGGCAATGGTGGTTTCATTAGGCACAAGCGGATCAAACGGCAGCGCGCGCTCGGCCACGACGCGGGTCAACATCATGCGAAATGCGTCAGACACGGTTAAACCAATACTGGCCAAAATGACGCTGGCTTCTTCTTTCAGTTGCCCGTTGATGCGGGCTCTCACGACAGTATCGATGGGCATAGAAAACTCTTTCAATGTTAATTTGTGGCTACATAGTAGCTCAAATACGCCCTTTTTTGCAGTCTGGCTCAGCGCTGTATGGCGGATACCAAACGCCTGCGCCCTTTCTTTCGTGCTGTAGCAGCCTCGCACAGGCTTGCGCTGAGAGTGTAGATAAGGGTAATCTTAAACTTGTGAAGTTTGGTCTTGTCACTATGGAAATTTGTGATTTAGGTCGAGAGATTGCTATTTTGCAAGATCTGACCCAACACTGTTCACTTAAGCGGAAAACCGTTCGGGCTGAGCTTGTCGAAGCCTTACCGTGTATTGGTAGCCCTTCGACAAGCTCAGGGAGAACAGTCTTAAGTGAACAGTATTGAGACCTGACCCCATATTCCCGCTTGATGTTAGGATTTTGATCGGGAATGTACAAATGCGAGACTTCTTCGGTAGGACGTTAGGGTTTTCAGGAGTTAATCTGGGTGAGATTTTGATTAAATTCGGATGCTCATGTCCCAAGTTCTAATGCATTGAATGAAGATCGATATTTTCTATAGAAAACTGCGAAATGTAAGGGTCGGTCATGGGGTCGGTCATGGGGTCAGGTCTTGCAAAATAGCATTCATGTATAAAAATAAGGCATAGTTGAAATCAACAGCTGTAGTCAGATTGACATAAATACTGCATTGCAAGACCTGATCACTATTGACCGCGTTTGAGCAAAGAGATAATAACGCTGTCACTAAGTCATTGATAGTAAACAGCTTTTCGCTATTTTGAGTTTCATTATCTTGGGCCAAAGATAATAAAACTGGCCAAATACCGATCACAAAAAGTAACTCAAGTATCGGCAAACTCAATGACTGCTTGACGATCCGCGACAGGCTGCACTTGTACACCCAGGTCTATCAAGCTAGCTACTACTTCGCGGCGTGCGCGTGCAAGGGCTGATTCACCAGCGATATCGCCATTCACCGCAAAAAGCACCCTGCCCGGTAGCAAGTGGCGTTTTTGCAAAGCTTCAACGCGCACACGCCATTGTCCGCCGTGGTCGATCACGCGGGCAGGCTCGTTATGGTCAAGGCGCAGAGGTTTGATGGCTTTGACAGGCACGTTATCTATCAGCTGGACAAACGGAAACACGGCGTTGTATTCCTCATTGCCAACACGATACTCGTGAAAAGCTTCATGCAGGTGCGCCTCTTTCAAAAAGCCGCGCACACTCCGTTCCATCAGCTTTTCGCGGTATTCCTTGGTGGCAAAGTTGCGTTCCACATAGTAGGCATACAGCTCGCCCAGTTTGGCTTGCGGCTCGCTCGCCATGGCCAAGCGCGATTCGCTGAACCGAACCATGCTCTCGCGGGGTTTGATGGTTTCCTGCCAAACTGCAACTGCGGCGTCGCGGTTCAATGCCTTCAGGCGGCGGTCTGCACCCAGCCCTTTGAGCATGTCGCTCACGCGTTGCAACTCGCCCTGAGTGGCCTGCATACTGGCTTTGAACAGCTTGGTGTCCAGTTGCTCAAAAAAGTGAGTGATGCGCGAGTAACGTTGCCCCAGTAACTTAAAGCCAAAGTACCGGGCCGTGGGCGAAAACAACACAATGCCCACATTGCCAAACTCACCCGTCTCCACAAATGGCATGAAGCGCACGATAGCGTAATGGCAGGCGGTGGTCATACAGGTAAATTCCAAAAATCAGGCGACTCAACGCGGTGCAGCAGCGCCCAGATGTCTGGCTTGGGATAGTCCGTGGGGATGGTTTGCTCCGGGTCCACATACTGCCAAGCCAAAGGAACATTATTCCACGCAGCTTCCAAACCTGCCAGTGCGGCTGATAAACGGCGCTTGTAATCCTCACGCATGACAACATCACTAAAAACGCTTGTGATGTCTGCAGCAAACACATGCGTCTGGCAAAAGTCCACTGCAGAAAACGCAGCGTCGAAAGCCAGATTGTGGTCAATCACCGCGAGCTGGCCCGTGATGATTCGCTCATCGTCCTCATTGCGAACCACGCCGCGCCCCTCCCAAAGCAGATTGACGTTGCCCCCTTTGGCCGTCAGGCAACGGTCACCATTGCGCACCCACCAGTCGAACACCAGCACATCACGCCGCAGGGCTGTGTCAATCGCCGACACCTGCGCCATCGCCAGTTCCTGGCCAAGCACCTTTCGGCTGGCAAATGCCGGCCCTTCACCCAACTCTGACAGCCAGCCAGACAGGTCAGCCTCCATGAGTTCTTGCGGCACATGTGCAAGGCCGAAGGGTGCAATCGGCAGACCCAAGGCCTGCGCAAGGTGCCCACAAAGCCACTCATGGATCAAGCCTTTGCGCGTGGCGCTGCGGCCTTTGACGAAATACACATCCCCGTCGTCACAGCGGCAAATATAAGGTTTCGTGCGTCCTTGCTCAGAGCGCGCCAGCACTTCAACGACGTTCAGAGTCATTCGATCAAACCGCTAGACACAGGTCAAGAGAGAGGGTCAGGTCTTGCATTCACACATTATCGACCTTACAGTTTCATGAAGTTCATTTGAATTCATTGGATTGCAAGACCTGCCTCCAACCACCGCCAAAATCAAGCAGCCCAGCTCAGCGCCCCAAACCAGCCAGCCACTCTACCGGCGTGTAAACCCCCAGACCGCAGCCTACAAAATCTTTGCTATGGCGCGTGATGATGCAGTCTGCACCACAGGCGCGCGCTGCTTCTGCCAACACAGCATCTTCAAAATCTTTCAATTTTGAGGTAGCAGCCGCAAGCAATACTGCGCGGTTCACAGGTGCAACATCAAACAGCGTGAGCAAGCTCAGCAGGTGTTGCCTGCTCTTGGCAGCGCCCACAGCGTTGGAGACCAGATAGTCAAGTGTTGTGACCGTGGTGGCTCCCAAAAAACCAGACAGCACCCCGTCTTCAACTTGCACAAAGCATGCGTTGGACGCATCTGCGAAGGGCTGGCGTGCCAGCAAAACATCCAGCACCACATTGGTGTCAAAAAGTACGCGCATCACCATTGGTTTTTGGCTATTGGTTACTGGTGTTTGCGCGTCAAGTGCTCAAGGTAGGCCTTTTTATCAAAGGCTTGAGGGCTGATATTGCTGTCTCTAAGCAAGCCGTAAAAACTGCTTTTTCTGGGCGTATTAACGGGTACTTTGCCGGGCATTTTGTTTAAAGTGGCATCGTCAACGGTCGAGCCAAGACGCATGAAGTAGGCGGCCACCAGTTCAGACACAGAGCGGCCTTCTTGTGCCGCATATCTTTTAGCGTCTTTGATAAGAGCGTCGTCCAGTCGCAGTGTAAGTTTGGTGCTCATGGCATTGTGTTGGTTGACGTACAACTAAAATTTTATTGTACGTCAATGACGCTTGTTTATACAAATCTTCCTGTTCTTAAGCCGACACACGCAAAGGTGTTGCCCGACTCAAAGCAAGTTTGGATTACATGCTGCTGGTTTACTATTTTATTGATAGCGCTTTGCGCAATCGGGACGTGGTTCAGAGCCCAAAAAGACACTCAACCTTGTTGCAGTCGCAGCAGCAAGATCAACGGGTGAAGCGGCGATGTCTGAAACCCGTAATGCTCATAAAACTGTTTGGCTCGGTCATGCAGGGCATGCACCAGCACAGCACGGATGCCCGCATGTTGCGCCACCAACGCACAACGCCTGACAGCATCTTGCAACAGCGAGGCACCCAGTTTGATGCCTTGGGCGCGCTGGTCAGCAGCCAGCCGGGCCAAAACCATCACCGGAACCGGGTCAGGCATATTGCGCCGTACAGCCGGGGTGGCAAGCTGATGCGACACCGCGCCTGCCGCCAGGGCGTAGTAGCCAAGCACGATTTGTTCCGCATCGACCACCACAAAGGTACGGCTGGCACCGCTGAGTTGGTTGGCGTAAGCGCGCCGGACCAGGCAGGTATCCAGCTCCGGCTCAGAGCTTGAGAACCCTTCGCAGCGATGTGCAGGCTGCAGCGGCTGCGGCGCCCGCAAGCCCAAACTCACGCCGATTGCCAAACCGGGTGGACAGCCATCAATCTTTCCAATCCCGCGTTGGAGCTCAAGGGTGCATCGAGCATCTGGACAAAGCTCTGAAACCTGGCATCGTCCAGGTTGAAAAAGACCTGATCCAGCAAAACGCTGCGGGCTTTGTCACACGCAGCTTCCAGCATGAATTCAGACCGGTTTTTGCCCAGCAACTGTGCGGCGTGGTCAATCAGGTCACGTTGTGCGGGTCTGGCACGCAAATTAATGGCAGCATCGCGCATGTATTTGTCCTTGGAAATAGCGGTAAGGGATACCGTAATGGTCGTTGGATGTGTAGCTGTTGTCAATACAAAGTAAGCCCTGCAGTTGGTTGGCATACTTGCTGCAACGCTGCGCAGGAAAGGGAAACAGTATTGGGTCAGGTCTCAAACCAGCCACTCTATCGGCGTGTAAACCCCTGAACCGCAGCCTGCAAAATCTTTGTTATGGCGTGTGATGATGCAGTCTGCACCACAGGCGCGCGCCGCTTCTGCCAGCACAGCATCTTCAAAATCTTTCAAGTTCGATGTAGGTGTTGCCTGATTTTTGCAGCGCCAACAGCGCTGGAGAGCAGATAGTCAAGCGTTGTGACCGTGGCGCCAGACGGTCTAGCAGCTTGACAACGCTATTAATTTAATAGCTGCCAGCGCATGTATTTCCTGCGCTAGGGCATTAAATGGGCATCAAAACTCAGCACCAGACGCCGGTTCAACTTTTTCTATGGTGTAGTAGGCGCTAGCAAAAACGCCCGCACAGCCCCAATCGACTTGTCAGGTGCTTCCTCATGCGGCAGGTGCCCCACGCCTTTGAATGACACCAGCCTGGAGCCTGCAATTACCAGCAAATAATCATTGGCGTTGGCAAATGGAATCATGCCGTCCTGCTCGCCCCAGACCAGAAGTGTCGGTGCGGTGATTTTTTTCAGAATGGGGATCGGGTCAACCAATACGGTCTGGGACATGCGGGCCAGCAGGGCGTCGCGGCTGCCGCGGCCAAGCATCAGGTCGTGGTAGCGGGTAGCCAGCGCGTAGGTCAGGGTGGCCGGGTTGGCATAGGCGGGTTTCAGGCTCATGGTCAGCAGTGCTTTGGGCAGGGCGTAGCGCATCAGCTTGAGCGTAGCGGGCACTTCGGGCGTTTTGCCGTATTCAAAGCCGGGGCTGGCAAAGCCGTCGGGCGATACCAACACCAGCTTGTTGACACGCTCAGGGTAGGTGCCTGCAAACGTCCAGGCAATGCGCCCGCCGATGGAGTTGCCGACCAGGCTGGTTTTAGCCAGGCCCAGCTTGTCCATCAGCGCCAGCAAAATTTGCAAGGTGCGCTTGTCTGAATAGTCGCCGGTGGGGTCGGGCAGGCTCAGGCCGGAGCCGGGCAGATCAATGCGAATCACGCGCAGGTCTTTGGCCAGTGCTTGCGCCCACGGCTCCCAGGTGTGCAGGCTGGCACCAAAGCCGTGCAGAAAGATCACGGCGGGTGCCGTTGTATTTGCAAGGGGTGGCCCGCTGTCGCGTACATGCAGGCGCGTGCCTGCAACGTCGATCATGTCGCCGGGAGCGTTCAGGTATTTGCCCTCCAGCAGGGCGCGGTCTTTGTCAGGCGTCCAGAGCCACCACCCGGCAATCGCAATAACCACGCCTGCCCCAAGCAAAATCACAGATATCAGCTTCATGTCAAACCCACCAGTTTTTCACTCAAAGTCCACAACTCGGCAGAACGCGCCAGGTTGGTGGCTTTGGTTGAAAGCGGTTGGGCGAACGCAGCAGCACCGGGCTTTTGGCGGTTGCCCCAGCTCCAGTGCTGGCCTGACAGTTCAAACCCGGCATCGGCCACGACCTGCGCCACGCGCTCGCCGGCCAGCGTTTGAGTCACATAGCCTTTGGTGATGTTTTTCTGAAACCACGGGAAGATGGTGCGAAACAGCTGCGGCGTATCCCTGAACAATGCCGTGTCTGCCACGCAGCCGGGGTACAGCGTGTTGAAAACCACGCCCGTGCCAGCGTGGTAGCGGCTGTGGAACTCGCGGCTCATCATCATGTTGCAGAGCTTGCTGTCTTTGTAGGCCTTGCCGGGTTTGAAGGGCTGGCCGTCAATCATGGCCACTGGCGCTTTAAAGCCAGCCTTCAATCCCTGCAAGTCGCCCAGGTCGGCGGGTGCGGGGATGGGCACCTTGCCACCAAACTCAGCCGAGTTGGCTGTCACCGTACCGAGCGTGATCAGCCGTGGCGCAGGGCGTGTGGACTTTTGCAGGTCGGGCAGCAACAGGCGGCTGAGCAAAAAGTGCCCAAAGTGGTTGGTCGCCACACTGATCTCAAAACCCTCGGGCGAGCGCTGCGGCTCGGTCACACGTGGCAGGTACACGGCGGCGTTGCACACCAGCGCATCAAGCGGCAGGCCGCTGGCTTTGAAAGCGGTCACAAAACTGCGCACACTGGCTTGCGAGCCGAGATCGATCATTAACAGCGTGATGTGCTGCGGTGCAATCCCCAGGTCAGCTGCGGCCTGACGCGCTTTGGGCAGGTTACGGCAGGCCATCACTACATGCCAGCCACGCGTGACCAGTGCCAGGGTGGCGTACAGGCCAACGCCTGAAGATGCGCCGGTAATGATGGCGACAGGGGGTTTTTGATCAGACATGGACGATTTTTAAACTTGAAACGTTGAGCGTTGAATTTTAAACAGCGGCGGTCTGGTGGCGCGCTAGGTACAGCGCGCGTCAAGGCTACTTTTTTGATAGCGGCCAGCACAGGTTTTGATGGGGCCAGCGGGTCAATTGACGTTGCGAAACGGGTTTTTCTGGATGCCTGGAGGCGGCTCTGGCGCTAAACTTGTGGTGAATATAAAGGAGTTGCTTTGCCATGCTTATTCGAATGCTTTATGTCAGCACCGCTGTCGGCCCTTTGACCACCGCAGTGACGGGCACGATCTTGCGCAGCGCGCAGGCTTTTAACGCTGACAACAGCATCACGGGCGTGCTGTGCCAGGGCCAGGGCGTGTGGTTGCAGGTGCTGGAAGGCCCGCGCAGCGAAGTCAACGCGCTGTTTGGGCGAATTTCAGCTGACAAACGGCATAAAAGCGTGCAGATGATCGCTTTTGAAGACATCACACGTCGGCGCTATGGCGCATGGGCGATGGTGCATGTGAACCTGACAGACGCCGACCCGATGCTGGAGGTCAATGCGTCAGCCACGGCGTTTGACCCTTACTCGGCCACCGGAGAGCGCGTCATGGCGCGTATTGATGTCCTGATTGCCGCTGGCAAGGTGATGGGCAAGCCAGTGGTGTGAAAGGTGTTGGGGTCGGTTCCCGGCAGGTAGCAAAAGCTGGAAAGATATTTTTCAAACTTTTTGTAACTACTCAGCCCAGTTGTAGGCGCTTGCACAAGACTCAGGCGAAGCTTGGCTGAAGGGTCGTGCCCTTGAAGGTGGCGACAAGCGCCTCAAAGACATTTCCCCCTTGCTTGTGCATGGTGGCGCAATAAGAAC
>JBBRMH010000096.1:0-15618 GCA_038230935.1 Burkholderiales bacterium
CTCAAGCCTGCATGGCGATCAGCGTGACCGAGCCCTTGGCATAAATGGGCAATGTAGCGGTTGAACTCACCGGATATATCCATAGCGTTTGCTGTCAACATGCACTTTATCAAAAATAATTTATTTTATGACACAGTAAGACTAAGCTCCTAATGTCAGCCAAACAGGACAGAAAGCCCGCGCTATGGAGTCACCCACATCCATGCAAAATACGAGCTCTCCAAACTGAAGACGCACCAACATCACCCTACTGCTGCTGGTGTGACATTGCTCTGTACTAAGCTTGCGGCTGTGAGCGCTTGCTCCAGGCTCTCAGTTAAAAAACCGGCGACCGAAAGAAAACCACATGCAGACTTTTGACTTTGACTTATTTGTAATTGGCGGTGGCAGCGGCGGTGTGCGCGCCGCGCGCATGTCGGCCCAGCGCGGCGCACGCGTGGCACTGGCCGAGGTGGCCGATATGGGCGGCACCTGCGTCAACGTGGGCTGCATCCCGAAAAAGCTCTACAGCTACGCGGCGCACTATGCCGAGGCGTTTGAAGAGTCACACGGCTTTGGCTGGGAAGGCGAAGCCCCCAGGTTCAACTGGGACACCCTCAAGGCCAACCGCGCCAAAGAGATCTCGCGCCTGAACGGCATCTACATCAACCTGCTCGACAACGCCGGCGTAAAAATCATCAAAGGGTGGGCGCGCCTACTGGACGCGCACACTGTAGAAGTTGGCAGTGAAAAATTTACGGCTAAACACATTCTGATTTCTACCGGCGGCACAGCGCTGGTGCCCGCAGTAAACGGCCATGAGCACGTTGTGACCTCTGACAACATGTTCGACCTTGACCCCTTCCCCAAGCGCTTGCTGGTGGTGGGGGCTGGCTACATCGCCTGCGAGTTTGCGTCCATCTTCAGGGGTCTGGGCAGCGAGGTGACGCAGCTACATCGGGGCGAGATGCTGCTAACGGGTTTTGACGACGACATACGCAGTTTCATTGCCCTGGAAATGGGCAAAACAGGCATCAACCTGTTGCTGAAAACAGAGGTTGAGTCCATCACCAAAACAGCGGGTGGTCTGGTCGTGAAAGTCAAAGGCAACGTACAGGACTTCACGGTAGACACGGTGCTTTATGCCACGGGCCGAATTGCGAATGCCAGCGGACTGGGGCTGGATGCTGCTGGTGTAGCGGTCAATGCCAAAGGTGCAATCACTGTGAACGCGCACTACCAGACATCGGTGCCGTCCATCTACGCAGTGGGCGATGTGACGGCACGCATGCAGCTCACACCCGTGGCGCTGGGCGAGGCGATGGTGGTGGTTGACCAGCTGTTTGGCCCGATGGCGGGCAAAAAGCCGCGCAGCATGAGCTACGACTTCATTGCCACAGCCGTTTTTACGCACCCCAACATTGGCACCGTGGGTTACTCTGAAGCGGCAGCGCGAGAGAAGTTTGGCAAGGTCAGCGTTTACCGCAGCGACTTCAAGGCACTCAAGCACACACTCAGCGGCAGTACGGAGCGCACGCTCATGAAGCTGCTGGTAGACGACAACACCGACCGCGTGGTGGGCCTGCACATGGTCGGCGCGGATGCGGGCGAGATCGTGCAGGGCTTTGCCGTTGCCATGAAAGCGGGCGCTACCAAGGCTGTATTTGACAGCACCATTGGCATCCACCCGACCATGGCAGAAGAGTTCGTCACCATGCGTGATCCTGTCAAAAATTAAAATCCCATGCCCTACCTGTCCGCCTTTATTGCTCCCACACGCTACAGCGATGCCACTGCCGCATTGGTCCAGGTTCGCGCCATTTACGACCAGCAAATCAGTCATCTGCGCAATGCCATGCAGCGCTATGTTGCCGGGGAAAGCCTGCCCGGACATGTGCGTGCGTGCTATCCGTTTGTACGCATCCATACCGACACCGTAGCGCGTGCGATGGCTGTGCCAGACATGCCGCTGCTGAGCTACGGCTTTGTCGCTGGCCCTGGCCGCTTTGAAACCACCCTGACACGGCCAGACCTGTACGGCGCGTACTACCTTGAGCAATTCCGCCTGCTGCTGCAAAACCACAGCGTTGAACTTGAAATCGGCACCAGCACGCAGCCCATACCCGTCCACTTTTCATTTGCCGAGCATGACCACATTGAAGGCAACCTGAGCGCCGGGCGCCGCACGTTGATGCGCGATGTGTTTGACCTGCCTGACCTGGCTTCCATGGACGACGGCATTGCCAACGGCACGCATGAAACACGCCCCGGCGAGCCGCAGCCGCTGTCACTTTTTACAGCGGCTCGGGTTGATTATTCCCTGCAGCGCCTGCGTCACTACACCGGCACATCCCCCGACTGGTTTCAGAACTTTGTGCTGTTTACCAACTACCAGTTTTATATTGACGAGTTTGTCCGCCTGGGCCACGCCGCCATGGCCGATACAGACAGTCCATACACCTGCTTTGTAGAGCCTGGAAATGTCGTTACGCGCCGCGTGGGCTTGCCTGCGAGCGAGTCTGATGCACTCGGGGCGCAACCACCGCGCCTGCCGCAAATGCCCGCCTACCATCTGATGCGCGCTGACCGGGCAGGTATCACCATGGTCAATATTGGCGTGGGCCCGGCCAATGCCAAAAACATCACTGACCACATCGCCGTGCTGCGCCCGCACGCCTGGATCATGCTGGGCCACTGCGCCGGTCTGCGCAACAGCCAGCAGCTGGGTGACTACGTGCTGGCCCACGGCTACGTGCGTGAAGACCATGTGCTCGATGAAGAACTGCCGCTGTGGGTGCCAATACCGGCGCTGGCTGAAATTCAAAAAGCGCTGGAGCAAGCCGTCGGGGATGTGACAGGCCTTGAAGGCCCCGCGCTGAAAAACATCATGCGCACCGGCACCGTCGCCTCCACAGACAACCGCAACTGGGAGCTGCTACCCGGCAACCAGCCACAGCGCCGCTTCAGCCAGAGCCGCGCGATTGCGCTGGACATGGAAAGCGCCACCATTGCCGCCAACGGCTTCCGGTTTCGCGTGCCCTATGGCACGCTGCTGTGCGTGAGTGACAAGCCATTGCACGGTGAGATCAAGCTGCCCGGCATGGCCAACCACTTCTATCGCGAGCGGGTGGACCAGCACCTGCGCATCGGCATGCGCGCGATTGAGCTGCTTCGCGCTGAAGGTGTGGACCAGTTACACAGCCGCAAACTGCGCAGTTTTGCTGAAGTGGCTTTTCAATGAGGCCCGATTCCAATATGCCTTTAAATGGCGGACTCTTCGGTTGAGGAAGGCTCGCAACAGGAATTAGCCCAATTCCTGCTGTCTCAAAAGCTGTAAGTTCGCCAGTAAAGACGGAGTGTCAGTCTGCACAATGCTCCACAGAACGTCATCATCTATGCCTGCGTAACCGTGAATCAACTGGTTTCTGGTGGCGATCATCATGCGCCATGGAATCTCTGGATACTTTTGCCGAATCTGGTCGGGTACGTGGGTGGCGGCTTCGCCAACGAGTTCAATATTGCGAACCGTGGCATCGTAACGCATTGAATCCTCAGGAAGTTCGGCTCTGCTCGTTGCCTTTGTGAAGGCCAGAACGCGCTCGCAGAAACCAATCATGTCGGTGATATAAAAACCCCATTCTCGCTGCAGTACCCCGTCAGACATGCACCGCCTCGCGCTCTACATAAGGGCGAATTTCTTTTCGGAGTGCCTTTTGTGTCACCAAATCAACAGCGCATCCCAGCACATCTTCCAGGTAGAAGCGAACCCCAAAATACTGCGCGGAAGAGGCTGGGCCGTCGAAGCTGACCAAAATATCAACGTCACTGCCATCACGTGCTGAATCACGCACAGTTGATCCAAATAAAGCCAGCTGATCGACACCAAAGCGTCTGACCAACGCGGGTTTATGGGCTGCAAGTAGCTGTAGAGCGGTCTGACGATCCATCCCCGGAGTATAGCGACGCAGCCTGAAATGACGGCCATCACCAATGGCAGCAGCCTCATGGTCAGATAATCCAGATCATGACAGCTCCACACCTATTGACGCCACACCCAATGCTCGTTCGCATCACCGAGCAAACCCACGACGTCCGCATCGACATGATGTATGCCCGTGCCGACAACTTCACCGGCCATGTGCTGTATCCGAATACCGATTGCTTTTTGCACCCGCTGGCAGAAGCGGGCCTGCGCAGGGCGGTCATCGGGGCGAAGACGTTAGGATTCAGACTCAAGATATTTGACGCCTACCGGCCCCAGCAGGCGCAAGAAGCCTTATGGGCTGTTTTGCCAGTGCCCGGCTATGTGGCTGATCCGGCCAAAGGCTCAAACCATACGCGCGGTGTAGCGGTTGATCTGACGCTGCTGGACGGCATGGGCAATGAGCTGGACATGGGCACACCGGTTGACACCATGACACCTGCATCGCATCACTTTTATGCCGATCTGCCCAAAGGGGCTTTGATCAACCGCATGGTTCTGCTGACCATCATGCTGGAAGCTGGTTTTGTGCACCAGCCTTTTGAGTGGTGGCATTACCAGTTGCATGATGCGAAGGGTTTTGCATTGCTGGAAAATCCGGTCTAAAGCGCTACTTGAAAGCCCGACTCAAAATCCGGCTGGGTTTTCAGGCGGCACGCGGCTTGACCAGCGCCGCCGCCTTTTTGGCATTGACACGCGCCATCTCAACATCCGCATCAAAAGCCAGCGCCACGCCCATGCGGCGCTTGGCAAAGCTCTCGGGCTTGCCAAACAGCCTAATGTCCGAATTGGGCACCTGCAGCGCCTCGGCTATACCGTCAAAAACAATCCCTTTGGCATCCACCCCGCCGTAGATCACGGCGCTGGCACCTGGTGTACGCAGCGCGGTGTTGACGCTTAAGCCGAGGATGGCTCGGGCATGCAGCTCAAACTGGGTTTGTACCTGCGTACACAGGGTCACCATACCCGTGTCATGCGGGCGCGGGCTGACCTCGCTGAACCAGACGTCATTGCCTTTGACAAACAGCTCCACGCCGAAAACACCCTGACCACCAAGGTTGTCGGTCACGGCTTTGGCAATGTCGCGGCTTTTTTGCAGGGCGGCGCTTTGCATGGGGTGCGGCTGCCAGCTTTCCACATAGTCGCCGCTGACCTGGATATGCCCAATCGGCTCGCAAAAGCTGGTTTCAATGCCGCCGTCTGCAGCGACGGAGCGCACCGTGAGCTGCGTGATTTCGTAGTCAAAATCAATAAAGCCCTCAACAATCACCCGGCCATGGCTTACGCGGCCACCAGCCATGGCGTAATCCCAGGCTTTTTTCACGTCGTCCGGGCCAGCGATTTTGCTCTGGCCTTTGCCGGAGGAACTCATCACCGGTTTGACGATGCAGGGGTAGCCGATTTTCGAGTCAATCGCGGCTTGCAATTCTTCAAGGGAATCACAAAACACATAAGGGCTGGTCGGCAGGCCCAGTGTTTCGGCAGCCAGTCGGCGGATGCCTTCGCGGTCCATTGTCAGCCGTGCGGCGCGTGCAGTAGGAATCACGCGCACTGTGCCAGCGGCTTCAAGCTCTTCAAGCATGGCGGTGGCAATGGCTTCAATCTCAGGCACCACCAGATGCGGCCTTTCCTGCTCGATCAGGCCTTTGAGCTGCGCCGGATCACTCATGGTGATGGTGCGTGCGTGGTGCGCCACCTGCTGGCCGGGGGCGTTGTCATAACGATCCACAGCAATGGTTTCAACGCCCAGGCGCTGCAGCGCAATCAGTACCTCTTTGCCCAGCTCGCCGGAGCCGAGCAGCATGACTTTGAATGCGTTGGGGGAAAGGGGCGTGCCGATGGTGGTCATGGGGTGGGTGATGAATGAATGAACGAACGAATGCTGTTGATGAACGAAGTCTTGTGTCAGTCTCAGGCTACGGCCTCAATGATGCGGATATCGCGTTTGGCCCCATTACCCAGTGCCTTCAGTGCCTCCTGGTAGCCGGGGCTGTCGTGGGCAGCAACGGCTTGTTCAACACTTTCAAACTCAATCAGTACAGCGCGTTCCTTGAGACCTGCCTCATACACCACAGAAGGCAGTCCGCGTGCCAGAAACTTCGCCCCTGCAGCCGTCAGCGCAGGCCCTGCGAGCTTGGCGTATTCGGCAAGAGCTGCCGGGTCGCTGATGGCGTGGTAGGTGGAAATCCAGTAGGCTTTGGTCATGGTTAATTTTCTCTTCAGGTTAACAATTTCAGGGCTTGCACCCTGATGTGTCTTGCGCGAAATGCGCCAGGCTGCAGGCAATGTTACTAAACTGCGAGTCTGGCAGGCAGTAGCCCGATGCTAGACAATCGCCCGATGCATGATGCGACCGCACCCCCTCTTTTTTCTGTCCAGAGCCTGAGCAAACGTTATGGCGATGCCACCGTTGTCAACAAGCTGTCGTTTGACATCGCACCCGGCGAATGCCTGGGCGTGATTGGCCCCAATGGCGCAGGCAAAACCACCACCATCCGCATGTGTCTGGGGCTCACCGCGCCAGACGCGGGCCAGATTGCGTTTTACCCGCAACCAGGGCAGTCCGCCCTGTACATGCCGCAAGACGCGCTGGCAATCAAGGACAAGCTGGGCATTGTCAGCCAGTTTGACAGCCTGGACCCGGACTTTTCATGTGCTGAAAATCTGCTGGTGTTTGGCCGCTATTTCGGCATGAAAGACGCGCTGATCAAGGAACGCATTCCCAAGCTGCTGGAGTTTGCGGCACTCACAAACAAGGCCAATGCCAAACTCAGTGAGCTGTCGGGCGGCATGAAGCGCCGTTTGTCTTTAGCACGCGCGTTGGTCAATGACCCCCAATTGTTGCTGCTCGACGAGCCCACCACCGGGCTGGACCCGCAGGCCCGGCACCTGATGTGGGAGCGGCTGCAGCGGCTGGTGCAGCAAGGCAAGTCCATTTTGCTCACCACCCACTTCATGGACGAGGCTGAGCGCCTGTGCAACCGCCTGCTGGTGCTGGACCACGGCCAGAAAATGACCGAAGGCACACCACGCCAGTTGATTGCCGACAACCTGGAGCCGGATGTGGTCGAAGTCTATGGCGCAGGCGCCCTGGCCCTGATGGATTCACCCTTAAAGGCCCTGGCCGCACGTACCGAGGTCAGTGGTGAAACCGTGTTTTTCTATACGCAAGACTCCAAAAGACTGCTGGCCGCCCTGACCGACTACCCGCAATTGCGCACCTTGCACCGTCCTGCCAATCTGGAAGATTTATTCCTCAAACTCACTGGCCGCCAGATCAGGGAGGATGCGTGATGTCCAAAACCTCGACCAACTGGGCCAGTCTTTTTCGCCCGCCACAGATCAGCTGGCGCTGGCTGCCAGTTTTTCGCCGTAACCTGCTGGTCTGGAAAAAACTGGCCATTCCCAGCCTGGTCGGCAACATTGCCGAGCCGCTGATCACGCTGGTGGCTTTTGGCTACGGCCTGGGGACGCTGATTGGCTCGGTTACCTTGAATGGCGTGCCAGTACCTTACATCCTGTTTTTGGCGAGCGGCTCGATTTGCATGAGTGCCATGCAGGCTGCGTCGTTTGAAGCGCTGTATTCGGCTTTTTCACGCATGCAAATCCAGCGCACCTGGGACGGCATCATGAACGCGCCGGTGCAGCTTGACGACGTGGTATTTGCCGAAATGCTTTGGGCCGCCTTCAAGGCGCTGTTCACCACCACCGTGATTTTGCTGGTCATGCTGGTGCTGGGAATCAGCCACAGCCCAATGCTGCTGCTGGCCTGGCCGCTGCTGGGTCTGGTCGGTATTACTTTTTCGAGTATTGCGCTGATATTTAACGCTCTGGCCAAAGGCTATGACTTCTTTACCTACTACTTCACGCTGTTTTTAACGCCCACCATGTTTTTAAGCGGCGTTTTTTTTCCGCGAGACCAGTTGCCGGGCGTGCTGCGCGTGATTTCAGACTGGCTGCCGCTGACAGCGGCGGTCGAGCTGATTCGCCCACTGTTTATGGGCCAGTGGCCAGCATATGGCTTGCAGCATTTGGCAGTGGTGGTGACTTACGCTGTGGTGGGCTTTTGGGTCGCGCTGGCGCTGACGCGTAAGCGGTTTCAGGGTTGAACGGCGAGCCCGGCAAAACGTGTCGTCAATTCAGCCAGCCCCAGCTCATCGAGCACCTGCTGCAGCCGCACCTGGGCCGCTCTGGTTTTGGCCACATTCGCAACCGCAGGCAGGCTGGCCAGAATCAGCTCGTTTTTCATCGAATGCTCCCAGCCGACCAGCTCGGTCACCGTGACCTGGTAGCCGTGGGCTTCGAGTTGCAGGCAGCGCAATACGTTGGTGATCTGGCTGCCAAATTCGCGGGTATGTAACGGGTGTCGCCAGAGTTCGGCCAGCGGGCTTTTGGTCAGGTTCAACGCCCGGTTTTTCTTCAGGACTCCGGCCACCTCGGCCTGGCAGCAGGGCACCAGCACCATGTGCTGCGCGCGCTTGGCCAGACCGAACGCAATCGCATCGTCGGTGGCCGTGTCGCAGGCGTGCAGGGCGGTGACGATGTCCACGGTGGGCGGCAAGTCGGGCGAGGTGGTGGCCTGCTGCACGGACAGGTTTAAAAAGGATATGCGCTCAAAGCCCAGGCGCGTTGCCAGCGCGCGAGACTTGTCCACCAGCTCGGCACGGGTTTCAATGCCGTAAATATGACCAGCCGTTTTTTGGCTTTTATGCGCCACATTGAAAAACAGGTCGTACAGAATAAAACCCAGGTAAGACTTGCCCGCGCCGTGGTCCGCCAGCGTCGGGGCTGCTTTGGCTTTTGACACCTCATCGAGCAGTGGCTCAATGAACTGGTACAGGTGATAGACCTGCTTGAGCTTGCGCCGGGTGTCCTGGTTGAGCTTGCCGTCACGCGTGAGAATGTGCAGCTCCTTGAGCAGTTCAATCGACTGGCCGGGGCGGATTTCTTCAATCACCTGCGCAGCTTTTGGCTGGCCAGGCTTCAGAGGGTTTGGTTGTGATTTTTTTTGCATGCATCCAGAGTTTAGCGGTAGATTCTGGCAGGCTGCTTTTGCAATTCTGGCTCATTGTTTATAAACATTGCACGCAATTTAATTGCTAGCTATAATTCAGCCATGTCAAACAAAACCAACGCGATGCTCGAACTGGACAACCAGCTGTGCTTTGCGCTGTACTCGACATCGCTGGCCATGACCCGGGTGTACAAACCCCTGCTGGACGAGTTGGGGCTGACTTACCCGCAATACCTGGCCATGCTGGTGCTCTGGGAGCGTGATGGCCTGATGGTCTCCGAGCTTGGCGAGCGTTTGTTTCTTGACTCCGGCACGCTGACACCTCTGCTCAAGCGGCTGGAAGCCTCTGGTTTTATCACCCGCATTCGCGATGTTCAGGATGAGCGCCGCGTTCACATCACCTTGACTGTCGCAGGCCGAAAGCTCAAAGTCAGAGCGGCCAAAATTCCGGGTTGCATCTTGCAGGCCAGCCAGTGCTCGATACCGGAGCTGATTTTGCTCACACAACAGGTGCAAGCCTTGCGTGAGCGGCTGGTGGCATGACCGCATCCAAACCTATTTTCAACCGCCTCAATTCCGGGGCATTTCATCCCAAGAAGGAAACACCATGACCAAACCCGCAAAAATCGTCTATACAGCCCACGCCACTTCCACAGGCGGTCGTGAAGGCCAGTCCAGGTCTGACGACGGCCTGCTCGATGTCAAACTCATCACACCCAAGGAAATGGGCGGTGCTGGTGGCGGCGTGAACCCGGAGCAGCTGTTTGCAGCGGGGTATTCGGCCTGCTTTCTGGGCGCGATGAAGTTCGTCGGTGGCCTTGAAAAAATCACCATTCCCGCAGACACCACAGTCGAAGGTGCGGTCGGTATCGGCCCGTTCGGCGCAGGTGCCACACCGGACGGCTTCAACATTGCGGTTGAACTCAAAATCAGCGTACCCGGCATGGACAAAGCCGCTGTCCACGCGCTGGTTGAAAAAACCCACAAGGTGTGCCCTTATTCCAACGCCACACGCGGCAACATCGACGTGACCTTGACGGTGGTTTAAACGCCAGGGGAAAGTCCAGGTGGCGGCAACATCGCCATCCGCAGACAGCCTGCAATCAAAAGCGGCCAACCCATCACAGGGTTGGCCGCTTTTTTTCGTGGGGTGTTTCGTGTGCTATTTATTTAATAGCTGTTGGCCAGCGTGAAATATGCCTTGGGCCACTATTTGGCTCATTATTCAGGTCTTTGAAGACTGCCCCGACAATCAGGCATGACCGAACACACACCACCCGTTGCCCGTACCGCCCAGCACGCCTACGAGCCCTTGACACCCGACGTCGTACTCGATGCGCTGGCCAGCGTTGGTTTGCGCGGTGATGGCCGTCTGATGGCGCTGTCGAGCTATGAAAACCGGGTCTATCAGGTGCATCTTGAAAGCCCGGTTGGCGATGCACAGGCCAAAGGCGACATTGTCGTGGTGAAGTTCTACCGGCCCAACCGATGGAGTGATGCCCAGATTCTGGAAGAGCATGCTTTTGCGGCTGAGCTGATGGCGGCGGAAATCCCGGTGGTGGGCGCACTGGTGCTCCATGGCCGCACACTCAACCACTTTGGCGGCTTCAGCTTTAGCGTGTCGCCCAGCCGCGGTGGCCGCCGCCCGGAGCTGGAAAGCATGGATGTACTGGCCTGGATCGGCCGCTTTCTGGCGCGCATACATACCGTGGGCAGTGCGAAACCCTTCCAGCACCGCCCGGCGCTTAACCTGCAGACCTTTGGCATCGAGTCGCGCGACATTTTGCTGGCGGGCGACTATTTGCCGCTGGACATGGCTTCGCGCTGGCACAAGGCGTTTGACGTGGCCATGGAAACCGCGCAGGCCGTCTTTAAAAGTGTCCAGGGCAGCGGCATGGGTGAGGCGGGCACAGGCGTTGAGCACCTGCGCCTGCACGGCGACTGCCACCCCGGCAATATTTTGTGGACCCCTGAAGGCACGCCAGGCGCAGGCCCGCACTTTGTTGATCTGGACGATGCGCGCAGCGGCCCCGCCGTGCAAGACCTGTGGATGCTGCTGTCGGGTGACCGTGCGCAATGTACGCGCCAGCTCGGTGCCTTGGTCGATGGCTACGAGGAGTTTCGGGAATTCCCCAGAGCAGAACTGGCGCTGATTGAGCCCCTGCGCACATTGCGCCTGGTGCACTACAGCGCCTGGCTGGCGCAGCGCTGGCATGACCCGATCTTCCCGATCAACTTCCCGTGGTTTGGCTCCAGCGACTACTGGAAAGGTCAGGTCGATATGCTTCAAGCGCAAACCGAGGCCATGCAGGAAGCGCCACTGGTGGCATAAAAGGCCAGGTTCATGGCTGCGGCTAGGGATTGCGATGAGGCGCAAAACTCCCGCTGCACTTAGCATATGGTCTTACCCGCAGCGCCTGCCTTCAGGCAGCTGCCCCTAAAAAATCAGGAGACCACAACCATGCAACGTCGCCCCGTTCTGCTGGCCAGCCTTCTCGTGTCTGCCGCAAGCTTGTGCGCAGCCCAGAGTGTCTGGCCCACCAAACCCATCACCATGATTGTTCCCTTCCCGCCGGGCGGGCTGGCAGACCTGGTGGCCCGGCCTGTGGCAGAAGCCATGTCGCGCGAGCTGGGCCAGCCGGTGGTGATTGAAAACAAGGCCGGTGCCGGTGGCGGTATCGGCATGGCACTGGCGGCCAAGTCCAAGCCCGATGGCTACACGGTGCTGATGGCGCTGTCGTCACTGACCGTGTTGCCAGAAGCCGACGTGGTGCTGGCCCGCCCGGCCATGTTTGCGCTCAATGACCTGCGGCCGATTGCCCGCTTCACAGCAGACCCCACCGTGCTGGCAGTGCGCGCCGATGCGCCCTGGAAAACCGTGCAGGACTTTGTGGCTGATGCGAAAAAACGGCCTGCCGCCATCAATTACGGCTCCTCTGGCAGCTTCGGCACCATGCATGTACCGATGGAAATACTGGCCCAAACCGCAAATATCAAGTTGACGCATATTCCGTTCACCGGAGCGGGACCGGCTGTAGTGGCACTGCTGGGTGGCCAGATCGATGCCGTCTCATCCGGCCCGGCCACGGTATTGCAGCAAGTCAAGGCGGGCAAGCTGCGTGTGCTGGCGCATTGGGGTACCACCTCGCTGAGCGTGATGCCGGATGTACCCAGCCTGAAAGACGCGGGCTTTAACGCTGAGTACGCCCAGTGGTCTGGCCTGTTTATTCCCAGAGACACCCCGGAGCCGGTGGCCCAGCGCCTGCGCAGCGCAGCCCGCGTGGCAGCGCAGGACAGCCGGGTCAAAGAAGTGATTCTGGGTGCAGGGAGCCCGGTGTTGTACCAGGACACCCCGGATTTTGAAAAGTATGTGCAGGCTGACGCCCGGCGCATGGTGGATGTTGTCAAACGTATTGGAAAGGTCGAATAAATGTCTGGTTTTATGGCTGGTTTCAGAACTTCTTTGGTGGCGGCCCTGGGCTTGGCTACAGCACTGCTGGCCCCAGTGGCCAGCGCACAAACCTACCCCGCCAAACCGGTACGCATTGTGGTGCCCTTTGCTGCGGGCGGGCCTGCTGATGTGTATGCGCGCTTCATCGCACAACGCCTGCAGGATGCGCTGGGCCAGTCCTTTGTGGTGGACAACCGGCCTGGTGCGGGCTCGGTGATCGGCACCGATGCAGCAGCCAAGGCAGCACCCGACGGCTACACACTGCTGTTGATGTCCAACGCTCACACGGTCAACGAGTCGCTGATCCCGAACAAGCCGTTTCAGCTCATGCGTGACTTTGTGGCCATTGCACCAATCAACTACTCTGACCTGGTGCTGGTAGCCAACCCGGCCGTGCCCGCCGCCAGTTTGAAAGAGCTGATTGCACAGGCCAAAGCCAGGCCGGGCAAGCTCAACTATGCATCGTCCGGCCCCGGAACCCCCTACCACATGGCCGGTGAGCTGTTCAAAAGCATGGCGGGTGTGTACCTGGTGCATATTCCCTACAAAGGCAGCAGTGGTGCGCGCACAGACGTGATTGGCGGCCAGGTCGATGTGATGTTTGATGCAGTCACCACCATGGCCGAGCAGGTCAAGTCGGGCCGGGTCAAGGCGCTGGCAACCACAGGCAAGACCCGCTCTGCCGTATTACCTGACGTGCCCACCCTGGCTGAAGCAGGCGTGCCGGGGTATGAAGCAACCATCTGGCTGGGCCTGATGGCACCCAAGGGCACCCCCAAGGCAGTGGTCGACAAACTCAACGAAGCCGTCTCCAAAATCGTCGGTCAGCCAGAGGTCAAACAGGCCTGGGCCAAACAGGGGGCTGTGCCCATGGTGATGTCGCCTGATGCGTTTGACAAATACGTCCACGATGACATCGCCAAGTGGGCACGCGTGATCAAAACCGCCAACATCAAGGTCGATTGAAATGACTGAATCCGTGACGGCATCCATGACCATAATTCACTCAGAAAAACCGCTTGAACTGATGGGGGGCGGTGCAGCCCAAGGCCTGGTCGGGCGCTTGACAGCACAGTTCCAGGCACACCATACCGGCGGCATCGCGGCTACTTTTGGCGCTGTTGGCATGATGAAAGACCGCCTGCTCGCCGGTGCGCCGTGCGATGTGCTGATCCTGACCGAGGCCCTGATCGCGCAACTGACCGCCAGCGGCGAGATCGAGCCCGGCAGCGCACAGGCCGTCGGTGTGGTCAAAACCGGTGTGGCGGTCAAAACCGGAGCGCTTGTGCCCGATGTGAGCAGCCCCGCCGCGCTCAAAACAGCGTTGCTGGCTGCAAGTGGCGTCTATATTCCAGACCCTTTCAAATCGACCGCCGGTATTCACATCATGCAGGTGCTGCGTCAGCTTGACCTTGAAACAGCGCTGGCCGACCGCCTGCGCGCCTATCCCAACGGTGCCACGGCCATCAAAGCCATGGCCGACAGCAGCGAAGCAGGCACCATTGGTTGCACGCAGATCACGGAAATCCTGATGACCGAAGGCGTCACGCTGGTAGCACCCTTGCCCCAGGTGTTTGAGCTGGCAACCGTGTACACCGCAGCGGTGTGCAAGCGGGCTACACAAGCACAGGCAGCCAAAGCATTGATTGATCTTCTGGCTGGTGCCGACGCCGCACCGCTGCGGCTGGCCTGCGGGTTCGAGGTCTGAATCTGCGGTCTGGGGTGGTGCTGCATGAGTCCGTTACAGTCACGGGTTCGCCATTTTGTAAGCTGTCAAAGACCATGCACCCTGCCTCATGCGGCCTCGATTTCGGGACTTCCAACTCCACCGTCGGCTGGAGCCGCCCTGGGCAGTCTGCCTTGCTGCCGCTGGAAGATGGCAAGCCAACCCTGCCTTCGGTGATTTTTTTTCACGCTGAAGACGTTCACGCCAGCTATGGCCGCGCCGCTGTTGCTGACTATTTGGCCGGTCATGAAGGTCGGCTGATGCGTTCACTCAAAAGCCTGCTTGGAACCGCGCTGATGGATGAAACCACTGAACTGGCAGGCCAGGCGCTGCCTTTTCGCAAGCTGCTGGAGCAGTTTATCGGCGAGCTCAAACGCCGCGCCGAGCAGGCTGCAGGGCAGCCGTTCACCCGCGCTGTGCTGGGCAGGCCGGTGTTTTTTGTCGATGACAACTTGCAAGCCGACCGGCTGGCTGAACAAACCCTGCAAGACATCGCCCATGCTGTCGGCTTCAAGGAAGTCGCATTTCAGTTCGAGCCGATAGCCGCAGCGTTTGATTACGAGTCACAGATCACCCGGGAAGAACTGGTGCTGGTAGTCGATATGGGTGGCGGCACGTCTGACTTCTCTCTGGTGCGCCTGTCGCCTGAACGGGCTACCCAAACCGACCGCCGCGAAGACATTCTGGCCAATGGCGGTATCCATATTGGTGGCACCGACTTCGACAAATACCTGAGCCTGGCCAGTGTCATGCCGATGCTTGGCATGGGCAGCGCGTTGATCAGTGGCCGGCAAATGCCCTCAGCGCAATTTTTCAATCTGGCCACCTGGCACACCATCAACTTCGCCTACACCCGCAAGGCGTGGGTAGAAATTCAGGACATGCACCGCCATGCAGCCGCCAAAGGCAAACTCGCCCGCCTGATGCACCTGGTGCAGCAGCGCTCAGGCCACTGGCTGGCACTGCAGGTCGAAGCCGCCAAAATCGCGCTGTCTGACCTGGATACCACCACCATCGAGCTGGCTCGCCTGGAGCCGGGCCAGTCGTTCACCTTGAACCGTGCCGATTTTGACAATGCCATCAGCCACCTGGTCACAGGTATAGAAGCCACTGTGCAAAACCTGCTGCGCGACGCGGGCGTGCGCACAAGCGACATTGACACGGTGTTTTTTACCGGCGGCTCCAGCAGCGTGCCTTTGCTGCGTGAGCGCATTTCTGCATTGCTGCCAGATGCACGGCGGGTTGAAGGCGACCTGTTTGGCAGCATTGGTGCGGGGCTGGCGCTGGACGCCAGGCGCAAGTTTGGTTGAGGCGTTTTGAATAGCTAACAGGACTTACGCATTGACAACCGAGCGGAACTGTGGCCGTAGGCTGTCCTTGCCAGGAACAAAGCTCTTGATAAAGCTTGCAACGACTTCACAGAACAGTTCCCGCTTCCACTGGTAAGCATTGGCAAAAGTATCGCA
>JBBRMH010000097.1:0-15565 GCA_038230935.1 Burkholderiales bacterium
CGCTGATCTTGTCAGCCCCGCCCAGCCTCGCGCCCTGAACCACCGCCCGTCCAATCCCGCCCCCACCCACCACCCCCCCCGTGGCACCCGCTTCGACCTTGGCAGTGAACAGCACCGCGCCAATGCCGGTCGTGACGCCGCAGCCGATGTAGCAGACCTTTTCAAACGGGGCATCGCTGCGGATTTTGGCCAGCGAAATTTCAGGCGCTACCGTGTAGTTGCTGAAGGTGCTGGTGCCCATGTAATGAAAAATGGGTTTGCCGTCCAGGCTGAAGCGGCTGGTGGCGTCCGGCATCAGGCCTTTGCCTTGCGTGCCGCGGATCAGCTGGCACAGGTTGGTTTTGCGCGACAGGCAGAACTTGCACTGGCGGCATTCGGGTGTGTAGAGCGGAATCACGTGGTCGCCCTTTTTGAGCGACGTCACGCCTGGCCCGACGTCCACCACAATGCCCGCACCTTCATGACCCAGAATCGCCGGGAAGATGCCTTCCGGGTCAGCGCCCGAGAGGGTGTAGTAGTCGGTGTGGCAGATGCCGGTGGCCTTGATCTCTACCAGGACTTCGCCGTATCTCGGGCCGTCCAGATCGACCATTTCAATCGTCAGGGGTTGGCCTGATTTCCAGGCTACGGCGGCTTTTGTTTTCATACGGGTGTCTTCGTTGTGCTAAAAAATGGTCCAGGCCAGCAGTTTTGCCAGCCCGTGCGAAAGCGCACTATAAGCCAGCCAGGTGTGGCTTGATGGACAATCCTTGCTAAACGCTCAAACCGAAGACTGATCACCATGACCTTTGCCAGCCGTACCGTAGATTCACCTACTTTTGACGACGTCGTTGAAGCCTCTGCCCGTCTGCTGGGCCATGCACACCGAACGCCCGTCATGACTTCACGCATCGCCAACGAAGCGTTCGGAGCCGAGGTTTTCTTCAAATGCGAAAACCTGCAGCGTACAGGCGCATTCAAGTTTCGCGGTGCGTTTAACGCGCTTTCAAAGTTTGATGCGCGTCAGTGCCAGGCTGGCGTGGTGACTTTTTCTTCGGGCAACCATGCGCAGGCCATTGCCTTGTCGGCCCGTTTGCTGGGTATGCCCGCCAGCATCGTGATGCCCCAGGATGCCCCACAGGCAAAAGTGGAAGCCACCAAAGGCTACGGTGCCACCATTATTTTTTACGACCGCTACAAGGACGACCGCGAGCAGATTGGCCGTGACCTGGCCGAAAAAAACGGGCTGACCCTGATTCCTCCGTATGACCACCCGGATGTCATCGCAGGACAGGGCACTGCGGCCAAAGAGCTGTTTGAAGACACGGGTCCGCTGGACGCATTGTTTGTCTGTCTGGGCGGCGGCGGGCTGCTCTCGGGCTCCGCCCTCGCAACGCGTGCGCTGGCAGCGGATTGCAAGCTCTATGGCGTTGAGCCTGAGGCCGGGAACGATGGCCAGCAATCGTTTCACTCCGGCCGTATTGTGCATATCGACACCCCGCAAACGATTGCAGATGGCGCACAAACCCAGCACCTGGGCGCACACACCTTTCCCATCATCCACCGCGATGTCGATGATGTGCTCACAGTCACCGATGCCCAGCTGATTGACAGCATGCGCTTTTTTGCCTCGCGCATGAAGCTCGTGGTCGAGCCCACCGGGTGTCTGGGCTATGCGGCAGCGCACGCCATGAAGGACCAGTTGCGCGGCAAGCGGGTGGGCGTGCTGCTCAGTGGCGGCAATGTGGACCTGACCCGACTGGGCAGTTTGCTGAGCGCCTGAACAAGTTCAAAAATTCCCGCAAACCACGCTCCATATGACCACACCAGAAACACTTCAAACCCTGGAAACGCCAGCAGCCATCATTGACGTTGCACAGATGCAGCGTAATATAGAGCGCATGCAGCAGCGTATGTCGGCCCTGGGCGTGCGCTTTCGGCCACACGTCAAAACCAGCAAATCCATACCTGTGACCCGCGCCCAGATCGCCGCTGGCGCGCAAGGCATTACCGTTTCCACCCTGAAAGAAGCGAAGCAGTTTTTTGCCGATGGCATCACCGACATCCTCTACGCAGTGGGCATGGTGCAGGCCAAACTGCCGCAGGCGCTCGACTTGAAGCGCCAGGGCTGTGACCTGAAAATCATCACGGACAGCGCGGTTGCAGCATCTGACATCGCCGCCTTTGGCCAGGCCCATGGCGAAGTCTTCGAGGTGTGGATTGAAATTGATACCGACGGCCACCGCTCCGGTATCAAGCCGGAAGACGCATCGCTGCTGGAGGTGGCGCAGGCCCTGCACGCTGGTGGCATGACGCTGGGTGGCGTGATGACCCATGCGGGTGGAAGTTATGACTTTGACACGCCTGAGGCGCTGCAGGCCATCGCGGAACAGGAGCGTGCCGGTTGTGTGCGGGCGGCTACCCGCCTGCGTGCTGCCGGGTTTGCCTGCCCGGTGGTGAGCGTGGGCTCTACCCCTACGGCCCTGTCAGCCAGTACGCTGGAAGGTGTCACTGAAGTGCGCGCCGGCGTGTACGTGTTTTTTGATCTGGTGATGCACAACATCGGCGTTTGCGCTACCCAAGACATCGCGCTGAGTGTGCTGACCACTGTGATTGGCCACCAGCACGACAAGGGCTGGGCCATTGTCGATGCGGGCTGGATGGCCATGAGCCGGGACCGGGGTACTCAAAAACAAAAGCATGATTTTGGTTACGGCCAGGTCTGCACGCTCGACGGCAGGGTGCTCGACGGCCTGGCGTTCAGCTCGGCGAACCAGGAGCATGGTATTTTGTCGTGTGCGCCCGGTGCATCGTTTGACATGGCAAGCCAGTTGCCGGTGGGCACGCGGCTGAGAATTTTGCCCAACCATGCGTGCGCCACGGGCGCGCAACATGGCTGTTACCAGGCGCTGGGCACCGATGGCAGTCTGCTGGCGTGGCCCCGCTTTTATGGCTGGTAGTCAGCATGAATAAAAAAATCCTGCTTGTCGGCCTGGGCGTTGTGGTGGCTTTGGCGCTCGCGTTGGCTGACTGGAGCCGCAACAACAGGCAGGCGCAAGCGCTCGTCAAGCTGGCAGCGCAAGACAACTCGGTTTTCAACCGGCCCTATTCGCCGGTGCATGGACCGGCCACGGCAAAAGTCAAAATCGTCGAATTTTTTGATCCGGCCTGTGAAGCCTGCCGCGCGTTTTATCCCTTTGTGAAACAACTTGTCGATGGCCAGCAGGGCAAGGTCCAGCTGGTCATGCGCTATGCAGCTTTTCACCAGGGCTCAGACCAGGCCGTCAAGATTCTTGAAGCGGCGCGCCTGCAGGGACTGTTCTGGCCCGTGGCTGAAGCCATGTTGCGCGGCCAGCCGCAATGGGCTGACCACGGCAAACCGCAGCCCGAGTTGATCTGGGGCCTGCTGGGTGACACTGGCCTGAATATCCGCAAAGCCAGGGACGATGCCGCTGCGCCACCAGCCCAGGTCAGTCTGGACCAGGACATGGCTGACGCAAAGTTTCTGGAAGTTGCCCAGACGCCCGGCTTTTTTGTCAACGGTAAACCGCTTGTCAGCTTTGGTTATGAGCAGCTTAGGGCGCTGGTCGAGCAGGAAGTCAAATTGTCGTACGCGCCCTGAGCGGGTTGCGCAGCTTGAGCGCATCAAGTCAGCGGAGACCGTCGAAAAAATACCGGTGCGGGACCGGTATTTGATTTTAAAAACCTGATTTAAAAAACCGGCGGATTTTGGAAGCAGCCGCTATCAGGAGCTGAAGAAACTCTTCATCTTGTCAATGAAACCCTCTTCACTCGGCGAGTGTTTGGAGCCACCTTTTTTAAGCGAATCGTCAAACTCCTTGAGCAACTTGCGCTGGTGTTCTGTCAGTTTGACAGGTGTTTCAACCGTGATGTGGCAGTACAGGTCCCCCGGATAACTGGAGCGCACGCCCTTGATCCCCTTGCCACGCAACCTGAACTGTTTGCTGGCCTGGGTACCTTCCGGAATATCGATAGCTGCCTTGCCAGCCAGCGTGGGCACTTCAATCTCGCCACCCAGCGCCGCAATGGTGAAGCTGATCGGTACCGCGCAGTGCAGGTCATCACCATCGCGCTCGAAAATATCGTGTTTCTTGACCCGGATTTCAATGTACAAATCACCCGGCGGGCCACCATTGGTGCCGGGCTCGCCATTGCCGGTGGAGCGGATGCGCATGCCGTCATCAATACCTGCCGGAATTTTGACTTCGAGCGTCTTGTTGGTTTTGGTTTTTCCCACGCCATGGCAGGCTACACACGGCTCAGGAATCAGTTTGCCGGTGCCCTTGCACTGCGGGCAAGTCTGCTGCACGCTGAAAAACCCCTGGCGCATTTGTACCGCGCCATGCCCATGGCAAGTGGTACACGTCACCACTTTGGTACCCGGTTTAGCGCCAGAGCCCTGGCAAGTCGTGCAGTTGTCCCAGCTGGGAACCCGGATTTGCGCTTCCTTGCCATTGGCCGCTTCTTCCAGCGTGACCTCCATGGCGTAACTCAAATCGCCGCCACGGTACACCTGGCGTCCGCCGCGCTGCTGCCCGCCGCGTTGCTGGTCGCCAAACACGCCGCCAAAAATATCGCCAAACGCCTCGGCAAAGCCACCAAAACCTTCTGCGCTGGCCCCGCCGCGCATGTTGGGGTCCACGCCCGCATGGCCGTACTGGTCGTAAGCGGCGCGTTTCTGGTCGTCGGAAAGCATCTCATAGGCTTCTTTGGCCTCCTTGAATTTTTCCTCGGCAGCTTTGGCGCTGTCACCCTGGTTGCGGTCAGGGTGATGCTTCATCGCCAGTTTTCGATAGGCTTTTTTAATGTCTTCGTCGCTGGCGTTTTTGGGAACACCCAGCGTGTCGTAATAGTCTTTTTTTGCAGCCATAACTTCAGGTCAGCGATTCATTGAAATAAAACCTTCACTGCACAGACGCAGAGGAAGGAAGTTCAGAAGGCAGCGGAGGCGAATTGTCTGTTACTGCGATTTTTCTGCGGTCGCTGCGCCTCTGCGGTCAACATTTTTTAAAGGTGTCATTAAACGCCAAAAAGCGGAACCCGGGACATGTCCTGGTTTTCCGCTTTTGCTCAGGCCTTGCGGCGGGTCCGTTTAACCCCTTTTTTAAGCCGGTTTAAGCTTTTTTAACTTCCTTGACTTCTGCGTCCACCACGTTGTCGTCTGCTGGCTTGGCTTCAGCTTTGGCAGTACCTGGCCCGCCCGCTGTGCCGCTTGCGGCAGCCGCTTTGGAGGCTTCCATATCGGCGTACATTTTCTCGCCCAGCTTCTGGCTGGCTTCCATCAGGGCTGTGTTTTTAGCGTCAATCGCGGCTTTGTCGTCGCCTTTGAGCGCTTCTTCCATGTCCTTGATCGAGGCTTCGATTTTTTCTTTCTCGCCAGCATCGAGCTTGTCGCCGTATTCAACCAGCGATTTTTTCACGCTGTGAACCATGGCTTCGGCGTTGTTTTTAGCCTGCACAAACTCGACTTTTTTCTTGTCATCTTCGGCGTTCAGCTCAGCGTCTTTGACCATCTGCTGGATTTCTGCTTCAGACAGACCCGAGTTGGCCTTGATGGTGATCTTGTTTTCTTTGCCGGTGCCCTTGTCTTTGGCGCCTACATGCAAAATGCCGTTGGCGTCAATGTCAAAAGACACTTCAATTTGCGGCGTGCCGCGTGACGACGGTGGAATGCCTTCGAGGTTGAACTCGCCCAGGCCTTTGTTGCCGGACGCAATCTCGCGCTCGCCCTGGAACACCTTGATCGTCACAGCGGGCTGGTTGTCTTCAGCCGTCGAGAAAGTCTGTGCAAACTTGGTCGGGATGGTCGTGTTTTTCTTGATCATCTTGGTCATCACGCCGCCCATGGTCTCAATACCCAGCGACAGTGGCGTCACGTCCAGCAGCAGCACATCGGTGCGGTCGCCCGAGAGGACCTGGCCCTGAATCGCAGCGCCAACTGCCACCGCCTCGTCAGGGTTCACGTCCTTGCGTGGCTCCTTGCCGAAAAAGGCTTTGACAGCGTCCTGCACCTTGGGCATGCGGGTCTGACCACCGACCAGAATCACGTCATGAATGTCTGAAACGTTGATGCCGGCATCCTTGATGGCGGTGCGGCACGGCGCAATCGTGCGCTCGATCAGCTCGTCCACCAGGGATTCGAGCTTGGCGCGGCTGAGCTTGACCAGCAAGTGCTTGGGGCCACTGGCCGGGTCGTGCGCAATGTAGGGAATGTTGACTTCTGTGGCGGCGCTGTTGGACAGCTCGATCTTGGCTTTTTCAGCCGAGTCTTTCAGGCGCTGCAGGGCAACGACGTCCTTGCTCAGGTCAATGCCGCTGTCTTTCTTGAACTCCGACACGATGTAGTCGATGACGCGCTGGTCGAAATCTTCACCACCCAGGAAGGTGTCGCCATTGGTGGACAGAACTTCAAACTGTTTTTCACCGTCAACGTCGGCAATTTCGATGATGGACACGTCAAACGTGCCGCCACCCAGGTCATACACAGCGATTTTGCGGTCGCCTTTTTCCTGCTTGTCCAGGCCAAAAGCCAAGGCTGCAGCGGTCGGCTCATTAATAATGCGCTTGACATCCAGGCCCGCAATACGGCCCGCGTCTTTGGTGGCCTGGCGTTGTGCGTCGTTGAAGTAAGCAGGCACCGTAATGACCGCTTCGGTCACTGGCTCGCCCAGGTAGTCTTCAGCGGTTTTCTTCATCTTGCGCAAGATGTCGGCAGACACCTGCTGGGCCGACATTTTTTTGCCGCGCACTTCAACCCAGGCGTCGCCATTGTCGGCAGCCACGATAGAGTAAGGCATCAGCGCGATGTCTTTTTGTACTTCTTTTTCAGCGAACTTGCGGCCAATCAGACGTTTGACGGCGTACAAGGTGTTTTTCGGGTTAGTCACAGCCTGGCGCTTGGCCGAGGTGCCGACCAGCACTTCGCCGTCTTCCTGGTAGGCGACGATAGACGGTGTGGTACGCGCACCTTCCGAGTTTTCAATCACGCGGGGCACATTGCCTTCCATGATGGATACGCAGCTGTTGGTGGTGCCCAAGTCAATACCGATGATTCTTCCCATGATGTTCTCCGTTTGGTTTAAAAAGTTAGATGTCTGCGACGTGCTTGTGAGATGCACATCAGGTGCGTAGGAGGTGTGTATGGCTTGGTGTTTTTCAAGCTACACCAAATGCAATTTATTTCGGTGCCGACACGGTCACCAGTGCCGAGCGCAGCACGCGGTCTGCAATCAGGTAGCCTTTTTGCAGCACAGTCACGACCGTATTGGCCTCCTGCGCGGACGGCACCACGCTGATGGCCTGGTGCTGGTGCGGGTCAAATTTGCTGCCTGCGGGTGGGTCAATCGCGATGACCTTGTTGCGCTCCAGCGCGCTTTTAAGCTGATTAAGCGTCGCTTGTGCGCCTTCCCTGATCTGTTCTGGTGTCGCCTGGCTGATGCTCAAGCCCGCTTCCAGGCTGTCGAGCACCGGCAACAGGCTTTCCGAGAAGCTTTCCAGTGCAAATTTGCGGGCTTTGCTGACTTCATCGTCAGCACGGCGGCGGGCGTTTTCAGTTTCAGCCTTGGCACGTAAATAGCTATCGGCCAGCTCCGTATTCTTGGCATGCAGCGTGACCAGCTCAGCCTGGGCGATGACAAGCTCGTTTTGTGCGTCAAACTCGTTGGCCGCTTGCGCAGCTTCGAGCTCTTCCGGGCTGGGCGCACCACTCAATGGTTGATTTTTTTCAGATGATGTGTTTTCAGACATGTTTTGCAACCCGTATCGAATCAATAAGATGCACAGCTGGGGTCCATCAAACCCTTTTCAAGGGGAGGGAGATTCAGTTTCGTTGCGGATTTTGCCGGGGCTGCGTTGAGACGCTGGTGTCATCACTTGTGACTCGCCTTGGCACTCGGTTCAGGGCGCGCAAGGCTGACCACTGAATCTCGCCATCCAATCAATCCAATGGAAAACCCTGACTATAAATTCATATAAATGATCTATATTTATATGGCGCATACATTCTGTCGCGACCTCTTGTTGTCAAAGGGAGTTGATCCCGCGATAACTCATCCATTCAAGGAGAATTTCAGTGATCCATTGCGTACTGCACGAAGAAAAAGACAGCGTCGCTGTCGTTGTTGTTGAAGGTATCCAGGCTGGCCAGGACATGAACGCCCTGATCCTGGACGACAACCGCACCATCACCATCAAGGCCAATGCAGCCATTCCCATAGGTCACAAGGTCGCTGTCAAAGACATGGCCGAAGGCGATACCGTCATCAAATACGGCACCGATATCGGCAAGGTAGTGGCAGCTATTGCTGTCGGCGACCACGCCCACGTCCACAACATCAAGACCAAGCGCTGGTAAATCGCTGTTGCCCCTTCGCCTGCCTGCTTGTCCAATCCATCCAATTCAAGGTTTACTCTCATGTCTGTTATTGATAAAAACACCACTTTCTGGGGCTATCACCGTGAAAACGGCCGCGTTGGCGTGCGTAACCACGTCATCATCCTGCCGCTGGACGACTTGTCCAATGCCGCTGCAGAAGCGGTCGCCCATGCGGTCAAGGGCACGATGGCCATTCCGCACCCCTATGGCCGCCTGCAGTTTGGCGCTGACCTGGAACTGCATTTCCGCACACTGATCGGTGCGGGCTCCAACCCCAACGTCGCCGCCGTGGTGGTGATTGGTATCGAAGACAGCTGGACCCAAAAAGTGGTGGACGGTATTGCCGCCACCGGCAAACCAGTCATCGGTTTTGGCATTGAAGGCCACGGCGACCATGAAACCATCATGCGCGCATCTCAAGCTGCCAAGAAGATGATTCAGCACGCGACCAGCAAATTCCGTGTTGAGTGCCCGATTTCAGACCTGTGGGTATCCACCAAATGTGGTGAATCCGACACCACTTCCGGCTGCGGTGCCAACCCGACCGTCGGCAATGCTTTTGACAAAATGTACGACCTGGGCACAACGCTGGTATTCGGTGAAACCTCCGAGCTGACAGGTGGCGAGCATCTTGTTGCCGCACGCTGCCGCACCGAGAAGGTTCGCACCGACTTCATGAAGATGTTCGATGACTACCAGGCCATGATCAAGCGCCACGCCACCACCGACCTGTCGGACTCGCAGCCGACCAAAGGCAACATTGCCGGTGGCCTGACCACCATCGAGGAAAAAGCCCTCGGCAACATTCAGAAAATCGGAAAAAAGTGCATGGTCGATGGCGTGCTGGGCAAGGCTGAGGCACCGGACAAGCCGGGCCTGTGGTTCATGGACTCATCCTCAGCTGCGGCTGAAATGGTTACGCTGTGCGCCGCTTCCGGCTTTGCGGTACACCTGTTCCCCACCGGTCAGGGCAATGTTATCGGCAATGCGATTGTGCCGGTCATCAAGATTTGCGCCAATCCGCGCACGGTGCGTCTGATGAGCGAGCACATCGACGTGGACTGCTCTGGACTGCTGCAGCAGGAACAAACCATGGATCAAGCAGGCGACTTGCTGCTCGACATGATGATGCAAACCATCAACGGCCGTTTTACGTCTGCCGAGGCGCTGGGCCACCGTGAGTTCGTGATGACCCGCCTGTTTGAAAGCGCCTGACCTGACGGTTCCAGCGCGACAGAAAAAAGCCGCACAGTGCGCCTGCGTACGCGCCTGTGCCGGTTATTGACTTTTTGCTGCAGCACACGCCGCAGCCGTTCCCAACCTTGGAGTTTTGAATGATTACTCGTCGTTTTGCCCTTCACGCGATTGCATCGGCTGCGGCCGTGTCGCTGACTCCTTCCCTTTCCCAGGCTGAGGAGATCAGTGCCTATCCGTCCAAGCCGATTCGCTACATCGTGCCTTTTCCGCCAGGCGGGTTAACCGACGTGATGGCACGCCTGATTGCGCTGAACGCAGGCAAGGCGCTCAAACAATCCATTCTGGTGGACAACCGGGCCGGTGCCAGCGCCAATCTGGGCGCTGACCTGGCGGCGAAATCGCCCCCCGACGGCTACACCTGGCTGGCCATCACGCTGGCGCATGCTGTTAACCAGTCGCTGTTCACCAACCTGCCTTACAGCCTTGAAAAAAATCTGACGCCCATCGCCCACCTGGCCACCAGCCCGCTGGTGCTGGTCGTCAACGAAAGCAACCCGGCCAAAACGCTGGCGGAGTTTCTTGCTCAGGCACGTACCAAGCGTCTCAACGGTGGCTCCAGCGGCAACGGTACGCCGCCGCATCTGGGGCTTGAATTGCTGGCACTCAATGCCAAGATCGAGGTCTCGCACATTCCGTACAAGGGCGGCGCCCCCTCACTCAATGACTTGCTGGGCTCCCAACTCGATTTCATCGTCTCCAACATGCCCGAATGTTCGGCTTATGTAAAAGCTGGCAAATTGCGTGCGCTGGCCGTGACATCCGCGAAGCGTCATCCGCTGCTGCCTGATGTTCCAACCTTTGCCGAGGCTGGCCTTGCTGGGGTCGAGCTTGAAAACTGGACCGGATTGATGATGCCGACTGGCACGCCCAAAGACATCATCGACAAGGCAGCGGCAGAAGCGATCAGGTCGGTCAAGTCCGCAGAAGTATCGGAACGGGTTGCAGCCATGGGATTTACCCCCACGGGCCTCGGACCCGCTGAATTCGGCGAACTGATCAAAAAAGATATTGCCCGCTGGCGTGAGATCGTCAAGACCCGCAACATTCAGGCGGGATAAGCCGACATGACCATGAAAAAAATTGTGATCACCGAGTTCATGGACGAAGCGGCGGTCGCTTCATTGCGTACATCGTTTGATGTTCTGTATGACCCCAAGCTGATGGACAACGCAGCGCGCCTTAAGGCTGTAGTCAATGATGCGGATGCTGTCATCGTGCGTAACCGCACCCAGGTTCGCGGTGAGCTGCTGGTGGCTTGTCAAAAAGCTGCGGTTATAGGCCGGCTCGGTGTGGGTCTGGACAATATCGATGTGGCCGCGTGCGAGGCGCGTGGCATCCAGGTGATTCCCGCCACCGGTGCCAACGCGCTGGCCGTTGCTGAATATGTGATTGGAACGGCCATGCTGCTGCTGCGTGGGGTGTACCTGTCCAGCGCGCTGGTTGCCAGCGGTAAATGGCCCCGGACGGCGCTTTCAAACGGACGTGAAATCTCGGGCACCTGCCTGGGGCTGATAGGCTTTGGCGGCATTGGCCGGTTGACGGCGCGCCTGGCGCATGGTCTGGGCATGACCGTCATTGCCCATGATCCGATGCTGCCTGCGGACAGTGCGGTCTGGTCTGAAACCGGGGTGCGCTGCGCATCGCTGGATCAACTCATCACGACAGCTGACGTGATCAGCCTGCACGTTCCGCTCACAACCAGTACGTCCAACCTGCTGTCGGCAGAACGCATCGGGCAAATGAAGTCTGGCGCTGTTGTCATCAACACTTCACGCGGTGGCATTGCAGATGACGCTGCTGTGGCTGCCGCGCTGCGCGAAGGCCGACTGAGTGGCGCAGCGTTTGACGTGTTTGAGCCTGAGCCGCTGGCGTCCGGCAACGTCTGGGAGGGTTGCCCGAATGTCATCCTGACGCCCCACATAGCCGGCGTGACAGCCGAGTCCAATGTACGCGTGTCCACCCTGATTGCGGCTGAAGTGGCCCGTATCCTGAAAGCCTGAAACCATGCTGCACCCCTACGAAGAACTCAAGAGCTTGATTGAAGCTGCCCTGCAAAAAGCCGGTGCGTCTGCCGGGCAATCACGTTCGACAGCCCTGGCGCTGCTGGCAGCTGAAGCCAGCGGCCTGCCATCGCACGGCCTGTCGCGGGTACCGATGTATGTCGGGCACCTTAAAGCGGGCCGCGTCATGGGTGACGCCGTGCCAGTCATCAAAAACCAGCGTGCCAGCGCCGTATTGATTGATGCCTGCAACGGTTTTGCCTTTCCTGCCTGCCGCCTGGCCATTGACGAGGCCATTGCGCGCGCGGCACTGACCGGCATTGCTATTGCAGCAGTGACCAACAGCCACCACTTCGGCATGGCGTCTTACCATTTGGACGCTGTTGCAAGTGCTGGCATGGTCGGCATTGCCTGCGGTAATTCGCCAGCGGCCATGCCCGCTGCTGGCGGCAAGCGGCCGATTTTCGGTACCAATCCGATCGCGGCCAGTTTCCCGCGTCAAGGAAAAACACCCGTCACCATCGATCTGTCGCTGTCTGAAGTGGCGCGCGGAAAACTGATGGTGGCCGCCAAAAAAGGAGAATCCATCCCGCTGGGCTGGGCACTCGATAGCGATGGCAACCCGACCACCGACCCGAAAAAAGGCATGGAAGGCTCGATGCTGCCCATGGGCGGCGTCAAGGGTGCCATGCTGGCGCTGGTCGTCGAGTTGCTGGTGACCACGCTGACCGGCGCGCACTTTGGCGCCGAAGCTGACACCTTCTTTGTGAATGCAGGCAACCAGCCCCGGCTGGGCCAGGCCTTCATCGTCATCGACCCGACAGCGTTAGGCGGCACAGCGGTTTACAGCGAACGGATTGAAGCCTTGCTGGCAGCCATGCTGGTCGATGAGGGGGTACGGGTTCCGGGCGAGCGCCGGTTCGAGCTCCGGGGTGGGGCTGAGGCGACGGGCATCGACGTGCCCCAGGCGACGCTGGACGCCATCACCGCTTTGATCTGAAACGAATTCGAGCACGCTGATGGATCTGAGTCGGAGTCACGTCAAAGGGCTTGTCCCTGGCGTTCTGGTTTGCGCCGTAATTGCCCTGTCAGCTACCTTTTTGTCGGAACACTACGGTGGCCCGCAACTGCTTTACGCCTTGCTGATTGGTCTGTCGCTCCATTTTTTGTCATTGCAGGAAGGCACCCGGCTCGGCATCACCTTTTGTGCAAAGACAGTACTAAGGGTCGGCGTGGCTTTGCTGGGTATCCGCATCACGCTGGGACAGGTGTCGCAACTGGGTATCAGTGTCGGCCTGGTGCTGGTGGTTGCGGTCGCCCTGACGATCGGCACGGGCTTGCTGATGGCGCGCTGGCTCAAGCGGCCGATTGAGGAGGGGCTTCTGTCCGGTGGCTCGGTCGGCATTTGCGGCGCTTCGGCGGCGATGGCCATTTCATCCGTGCTTCCCCAGACAAAAGAAAACGAGCAGTTCACACTGCTGGCGGTGGTGGGCGTAACGGTGCTGTCAACCACTGCCATGGTGCTTTACCCCTTTTTCATGCACCTGCTGGAACTGTCGCCGATTCAATCGGGTATTTTCCTGGGCGGCACGATTCATGACGTGGCACAGGTGGTGGCTGCAGGCATGATGATGGGCCAGGAAGCAGGCGATGCAGCCACGGTGGTCAAGCTGTTTCGCGTGGTGCTCTTGATGCCGGTGGTTCTGTTGATCGCCTTTTTTTACCGCAGAACTGCGGCGGCTGCCACAGCAGCGGAAAAAACCAGGGAAAAAGTGCCGCTGGTGCCGACTTTTCTGATCGGATTCATGGCGCTTGTGCTGGTCGCCAGTACGGGCAAGGTACCCACGGCTGTCACCCAGGCCGCCAACGACGTGTCACGCTGGTGCCTGGTGATGGCTATTTCAGCTGCGGGCGTGAAGACCAGCTTTGAGGATCTGAAAAAACTCGGCTGGCAACCTGTGGTGATGCTGGTGACAGAAACCTTGGTCATAGCCGTCTTTGTGCTGGCGGCCATCTTGCTGCTGAAGCTGGGCGTTCATTAAGACATGCCTCCAAAAGGAACATCCTCACCGTGCTTTACCGTCAAATCAAACGCCAGCTGATTGCAGATATCCAGTCCGGCGTTGCTGCACCCGGTTTGGCACTGCCCAATGAAACCGAACTTGCCCGGCGCTTTGGTGTATCTATCGGAACCGTGCGGCGTGCAGTCGATGAACTGGTGGCTGAACATGTGCTGATTCGCCAGCAGGGACGCGGCACCTTCGTTGGCAAGCTGGACCGTGAGCGGTTCATGTTCCAGTTCTTCAAAATTGCAGGTCGTGACGGTGTGAGCGAGTTCCCGCAGGTGCGATTGCATGCGTTCAGCCGTTCCCGTGCGACGCGGGAAGAAGCCGAAGCACTCGGCCTGCATGGCAGCCAGTCGGTGTTTTGTATTGACAACGTGTTGTTGCTCAAAGGCCGCCCCGTCATTCATGACCACATCGTCATTTCTGCCAGCATGTTTCCCGGCCTGACCGAGGCTGTTTTTACCCAGCGCACTGCCACCATTTACGGGCTTTACCAGTCCGCTTTCGGCATCACGGTTGTAGAAGCCGACGAAAGGGTACGCGCCGAGCTGGTCAACCCACAGAGCGCCCGGCTGCTTGACCTGCCTGAGGGTATGCCTGTACTCCGCATAGAACGCGTGGCTTACACCTTTGACAGAAAGCCCGCCGAATTCAGGGTGTCCGTGGTGGACACGCAGGACGTTGACTATGTCTCACGCATGCGGGACGCGACCTGATTCTCTACGCAATCCTCATTCAAGCCGTGTCATGGCGGGTCAGCAGCGCGTACCAGGCAGCACTGAGTGTTGGCGTAGCAGCGGCAATCTGTGCTGATTGCATCCACGGAAGAGCGTCCAGTGTAAAAATATCACCGCCCGCCTCGCGGATCAGCAAAACCCCAGCCGCTGCATCCCACGCGCCCATGCCGCGCTCCCAGAACAGATCAACCCGTCCCGCTGCCAGGTAAGCCAAGTCCAGCGCCATGCTCCCGCTACGGCGGGCACCTGCGACCTCGCCCAGCACGTTGCCCAACTGCTGCAGGTAATGCGGCATGAAGGCTGCATGCGGTTTGGGAAAGACAGTTGCCGCCACAGCATCGATCAGGCGTTGCGGCGAGCCTACACGCAGTGCCCGGCCATTGCAGTGGGCACCCAGACCCTGCGCTGCGCTAAAAAGCTCGCCCCGAACCGGGTCCACCACACAACCCACCAGCGGCTCGCCAGCCTGCACCAAGGCCAGCGACACCGCATAGTGCGGCAAGTCGCGCAAAAAATTCATGCTGCCATCAATCGGATCGACCACCCAGACCAGATCGTCTGCACCATGGGCACCCACTGCGCCGCCTTCTTCGCCCAGAAAGCCGTGGGCGGGGTAGGCCTGGGCAATGCGCTGGCGGATAAACGCTTCAATATCTGCATCCAGTGCACTGAACCAGTCACCAGCCGCTTTTTCTTGCACCACCGCGCCCCGCCCGGCCTGGCGTATGCGATCAGCGGCTTGGAGCGCCAGCGCTTCGGCGAACTTGCGCAGCTCGGACAATGCGTCACTCATGATGCAAAGCTGTCTGCACGCAGGCAATCGTGGGCATGGGCATGGGGATGGACGTTCATAACTGGCAGGCGCAAGGGTTCAGCAGGCAAGGAGATCCATAAAAAAGTTTGAGCCTTGCAGCCGAACCTGCTGCGCGCTGCAAGGCTTTCATTATTTATCCGGTCTTGTGAAGTCCGAACCTCGTTGCCCGTTCGCTATGAGCTTGTCGAAGGGTTTCCCAGAACAAGCAAAGCTTCGACAAGCTCAGCCCGAACGGAAAAGGGCAACTTCATTGGGCCGGATCAATAGCCATCCCTGTGCGCGTGGCACGGCTACTTTTCAGCACCAGTGGCACGCGC
>JBBRMH010000098.1:0-15486 GCA_038230935.1 Burkholderiales bacterium
ATGGCGCATACCCTGAAAACCTTGGCCGGTGGCGCAGCCTACGCGTTGCGAAAACAGACGGTGGAGCCGGTCTTTGGGATCATCAAGTCGGTGATGGGCTTTCGTCAGTTCTCGTTGCGCGGTTTGAAGAAGGTGACGGGGGAGTGGAGCCTGGTTTGCTTGGCCTGGAATGTCAAGCGCATGGCCGTATTGCGTCTGAAAACGGTCTGAACGGGGAAATTACGGTGAGAAATCGCGAAAAACATCGAAATGACGCGAAAAGCGCCTATTTTTTGAGCACTTTTACAATTCGGGGGCTTGGGGTCGGATCAAGCCCGACAGGCTGCTAGGTGTTTGGCCAACAGCTCGGTGGCACTCAAAGGAGAAGTTTGAGCCCACTGCACAACCCGGCTTCGCTCCCCGTCGCTCATCTTGGCAGGCGCGCCACAGCGAGGTTTATCGCTCAAGGATGCAAACTTTTCCTGCAATCAGCTACGACGGGTGTAGCTGACGGTTCCGAAGTGGGTGCCTACCTGGCCTGCTGCTTCCAGGCATGTCTGGCCTTGGGACAACAACAGCAATCAGCACTTTGTCTGGGGCTGCTCTCACCAATGCGTCTTTGGCTGCGGTAGGAGGTGGGGCTTTGGCGGCAAGCGGCGGCGGGATGGCTACTGGCACGGCGGTTATCACGGGTACTGGTGTAGCCGCAGGTATTGGTGCTTCTGCTGGTGTCATCAAAGTTACAAGTTAAGCCTAACTCTGCGGTCAAGCCGATCCGCCAGAGCAGGCGGCTTACTTGTACGTCAGCCGTGGCACAAAGACAGTTTTGGCGTTCCATCATTGAAAATACGTATTGCTCGCTTATAATCCGGCCGTGAATACGATCAACTGGCAACCCAAGGCTCTTCGCCAGCTCCGGAAGATCGACACTCAAATCGGCAAGCAGATTCGACTTGCAGTCAGCACCGAACTCGTGAACTTGACTGAGGCCCGAAACGTCAAGGCACTCACGAAACACAAGTACGGCTATCGACTTCGGGTAGGTAACTACCGAGTCTTCTTTGATTTCGATGGCGCGGTTCGCATTGTGAGTATTGAAGAGTTAAGGAAACGCAATGAACGCACGTACTGAGTTTCAAATCATCGTAGGCAACGATGGAAAGCCTGCTTTCGTTGTAGTCCCGTACGATCAATTTCGTCGTATGAAAGGTGGTTTCACCCAAGACACCGTTCCAGATGAGGTCGTCAATCTGTCTTTTGAGCATGGCGTATCGCCCATGGCCGCATGGCGAGAGCACTTCAATCTGACCCAGGCAGAAGTCGCTACACGCATCGGCATCACTCAGGCAGCCTATGCCCAGATGGAACGCGTCAAGCAGCCCAGGAAGGCAACCCTTGAAAAGGTGGCAATTGCCTTGGGCCTGGAAGTGGAGCAATTGCGCTGGTAAGCATGCATTCAGCGATACCTGACCCCTCGCTCAAGCGGAGCGCCAACGGCACGTCACGCCGGGCATTCTGGCCAGGCACTTTCATTGCACCGATCGCATGGTGGAGTTCGGCTCTGATTCAGGAATGCCTCACACGCGGGCCGCCCAGGGCTTGACCCAGGCGCAGGTGGCCGAGAAGATTGGCACCACCCAGTCGGCCATAGCTCATCAGGAACTCTGAACAGCGTCCTGAAGCAGACTGGTCTTAAATGAGGTTTTATGCGCTACGCAATAGTCATTGAACGGGCAGAGAATAATTTTTCAGCCTACGTGCCGGATCTGCCTGGGTGCGTTGTGACGGGTAAAACGATTGCGGAAGTCGAAACCGAAATTCGAGAGGCCATTATTTTCACGTCCAAGGTCTGCGCGAAGACCATATGCCCGTTCCCGCTGGCTTGAGCCATGTTGAATACGTTGAAATTGCTGCATAAATGGTTGAGCGTTGCGGACACGTAGCCGCTGGTTGCCGCTTCGCAGCGCGGGCTGCGCGCCGAACATTTACAACGTTAAACCACAGTCGTCCTCAGGGCAGCTGAAACAGCCCCCACACGCGCAGCATGAATCTGTTCGCCAATTTTTTCACCCGTCAGTCCTGCCGCCTGTGCGTTCTCTGCAATATCGCGGGTCACCACGCTTTGCGCAGCCGCCAGCACGCCCATCAGGCGGGGGCGCTGCGGGTAAGGTGATTCTTGCAGTCCCAGTCGCCCGCGTGCATCGCACTCGCAGGCCAGCAACACATCAGCAAAGCGCTGGGGTTTGCGAAACGCGTCGCAGCGCTCCAGCAGCCGGACCAGCGCGGATGCCTTGAACTCTGAACTGCGGTGAATGTTGCCGTGCTCACGCGCCACCACTTCGGCCAGCTCTTTGCAGTCCAGCGGCACACGCAGCCGCTCACACACTTTTCTGGACAGCCTGGCGCTGCGCTCTTCATGGCCGATGTGGCGCGGCAAAACGTCTGCCGGGGTTGTTCCTTTGCCGAGGTCGTGCATCAGGCAGGCAAAGCGCACCGGCAGGGGGGCGTTCAGGTGCGCTGCCATGTCCAGCACCATCATCAGGTGCACGCCGGTATCCACTTCGGGGTGGTAGTCGGCGCGCTGGGGCACGCCCCAGAGCTGGTTGACCTCGGGCAGCACGCGTTCAAGCGCGCCGCTCTCGCGCAGCACGTCGAACATGCGTGATGGCGTGGCCTCCATCAGGCCCCGGCTGAGTTCTTGCCACACGCGCTCTGGCACCAGCGCATCGGCCTCGCCATCGGCCACCATCGTCTGCATCAGTTGCATGGTCTCGGGGGCGACGCTGAAGTCTGAAAAGCGCGCTGCAAAACGCGCGAGCCGCAGGATACGCACCGGGTCTTCGCGGAACGCATCAGTGACGTGGCGCAAGACTTTGGCCTTCAGGTCGGCCTGCCCACCATACGGGTCCACCAGATTTTCAAAATTCAAGCAAAAAGGGGCTTTGGCGCAGGCAATGCCTGCGGGAGCTGCTATTGAATTGATAGTCAAATCACGTCTTGCCAGGTCTTCAGCCAGCGTCACATCGGGCGCGGCAGACACCGCAAACCCCCGGTAGCCGGGCGCGGTTTTGCGCTCGGTCCGGGCCAGTGCATATTCTTCGCGGGTGTCGGGGTGCAGAAAAACCGGAAAGTCCTTGCCAACCGGCAGGTAGCCCAGGCGCGTGAGTTCTTCAGATGTGCTGCCAACCACCACCCAGTCGCGGTCTTGCACGGGCAAGCCCAGCAAGGCATCACGCACCGCACCACCCACCATAAAAATTTGCATGTGTCAGGCGCCTGGCGCACCCAGGCGGTAGGGTTCTTCAAAATCACGGAAATCGTTTTCAAGCAGCGCGTCGTCCATCCAGGCTTTCACGCCCTTTGTGGCGCACAGCCGGTCAATGTACGCGGCGATGTCTGCCGGGACTGGCAGCGCATAGGCTTTCAGGCGCATGGCCACGGGTGCAAAGTAGGCATCGGCGATGGTGAATTCACCAAACAGCATCGGTCCGCGGTGCAGTGCAAGCAGCTCGCTCCATATACCGACAATACGCACTACATCTGCGCGTACCGCAGGCTTGTCGCGCCAGACCAGCGCGCCGGTGGTGGCCAGGTCGGCTTCAATGTTCATGGGGCAGGCCGAGCGCAGTGCGCCAAAACTGCTGTGCATTTCAGCGCAAATGCTTCTGGCTCGGGCGCGCGCCTGCATGTCTTGCGGCCAGAGCGCTTTGTCGGGGTATTTTTCAGCCATGTATTCGGCAATCGCCAGTGTGTCCCAGACCACAAAACCATCGTCCACCAGCACCGGCACCTTGCCAACGGGAGTCACGTCGTTGATGGTTTTTTTAAAACCTGAACTGCTGTCAAACGAGTCAAAGCGAACCATGACTTCTTCAAACGCGATGTCCGCCTGTTTGAGCAGCACCCAGGGCCGCATCGACCAGGAGGAGTAGTTTTTATTGCCAATGTAGAGTTTGAGCATGTGTGGTTTTCTCTGGTTCAAGTTGTGAAGTGTCCTGGGTGTCTGGATCAAGCTTTGGCCTGTTTCGCGGGCCGTTTCCAGTTTGGCAGGTTGACCTGGCGACCACGCGCCACGCTCAGGCCGCCCGGCGGTGTGCTTTTGGTGATCGTCGAGCCGCCGCCGACGGTGCCGCCTGCGCCAATCGTCACGGGGGCGACCAGTACGCAGTTGCTGCCAATGTGTACATCCGCTTCAATCACCGTGCGGTGCTTGTTGGCCCCGTCGTAGTTGGCGGTGATGCTGCCCGCGCCGTAGTTCACGCGCTCACCGACGGTGGCGTCGCCCAGATAGGCCAGGTGGTTGGCCTTGGCCCCTTTGGCGAGTGTTGAATTTTTGACTTCAACAAAGTTGCCGATGTGGACGTCTGCACCCAGCTGCGCACCGGGCCGCAGGCGGGCAAACGGGCCGACCAGAGCGCCTTCACCGACGCGCACGCCAGCGGTTTCACCATCGATGTGTGTGAAGGGGTGAATCACCGCACCCGCTGCAATGGTGCAATTGGCGACCACGCAGTTGGCCTTGATTTTGACGCCATCGCCCAGGGTGACATGGCCCTCGAAGACGCAGTTCACATCAATCTCGACATCGCGCCCGCACACCAGCTGGCCGCGCACGTCAAACCGGGCCGGGTCGGCCAGGCGCACGCCTTGCTCCATGAAAGTATGGGCCAGCCGCTGCTGGTACACCCGCTCCAGTTCAGCCAATTGCACCGGGCTGTTGACACCGGCGACCTGGGCTGCGTCCGTGATCTGGTGCGCTACGACGGCTACGCCATCAGCCACAGCAAACTTCACGATGTCGGTCAGGTAGTACTCGTTTTGTGCATTGTTGTTGCTAAGGCGGGCCAGCCAGCGGCGCAGCAGGCGGGTGGGCACGGCCATGATGCCGCTGTAAATCTCAGTGATCTGGTGCTGCGCTGGCGTGGCGTCTTTATGCTCGACGATGGCCCGCACCTGGGCTGAGGCCTCTGGACCACTGCGCACAATGCGGCCATAGCCCGTGGGGTCCGGCATGCGCAATGTCAAGAGGGCCAAGCGCTGGCCGTCGCACTGGTCCAGCAGGGACGTCAGGGTGGCGGCCTGGGTCAGGGGCACGTCACCTGACAGGACCAATGTCACGCCGTCGTCTTCCAGCAGGGGCACGGCCTGCTGCACGGCATGGCCGGTGCCGAGTTGTGGGTTCTGGCGGGTGAATTTCAGGTCAAAAGAGCCGCCAGCCAGCGTCATTGCTGCACAAGCTGCTTCAACTTCGATAGCACCGTGGCCTGTAATCACCACCGCTTGCCGGGCCGATAACTGTGCCGCGCAGTCCATCACATGGCCCAGCAAAGCACGCCCGCCCAATCGGTGTAACACTTTGGGCAACGAACTTTTCATCCGCGTGCCTTTGCCTGCGGCCATGATGACGACATCTGTCTGGGGTGCCATGCTGTTTCCTGTGAATTTTTTGAGGTGGGGTTCTGGTCTGAAAAACCGGTTTGCAGCGCTGATTCTGCCAGTCGTCCACTGGCGTTTCAAAATTATCGGTGTGCTGATGCTTGCAACACTGCTGTCCGCTTGCAGCGCCGTGAAACTTGGCTACAGCCAGGCACCGACGCTGGCTTACTTTTATCTGGACGGGTATGCCGACTTCACCGACGCGCAGAGCCTGCAGGTCAAGACCGAGCTGACCCGTTTGCAGGCCTGGCATCGGCAAACGCAGCTGCCAGCCTATGCCCATCTGCTCGACCGACTGCAGCCTATGCTGCAAGGCAACGTCACTCCTGCGCAAGTGTGTGCCGTGTGGCCCGATGTGCGCCGCCAGTTGCTGGTGATACCCAGCCAGGCCGAGCCTGCCATAGCGGCTCTGGCGGTGAGTCTTCAGCCAGAGCAGCTGCAGCACATGCAGCGCAAGTTCGCGCGTGGCAATGCCGACTACCGCAAAGACTTTGTTGACGCGACGCCAGCGGCCATCCGTGCCAGGCGTTACGAGCAGGCCACCAGCCGCGCTGACATGCTGTATGGGCCGCTGGACGAGCAGCAGCTCAGGCGCATTGGCCAGCTGGTGGACCAGTCGGGCTTCAATGCACCGCTGGTGTACGCAGAACGGCTGCGCCGCCAGCAGGACGCATTGCAAACTTTGCGCGCACTGCAAGCTGCCAGTCCAGCTGCGGCTCCCGCACAATTGCGCGCTTTGCTGGAGCGCATGCTGGCCTCACCTGACGCTGCTTACCGCGACTACATCGAGAAAAACACCCAGGAAAATTGCCGTGCCATGGCTGAACTGCACAACACCACCACGGACATACAGCGCCGCAAGGCACTTCGCGTCATGCGGGGGTATGCGGTGGACTTTCGGGCGCTGGCCAGCCAGAGCGACGGCGCATAAGGCGGCAGGCGCTTGTGCAGGGCAGGCTACAGCAGGGGCACCTGGCGGGGCGGCCGGTCGTAGTAGTCGGCAATGCGTTCCAGCGCCTTGGTGTTGAGCAGCCGCAGCCGTCCGTCTTCAATCTCATGCAGGCCCAGGCGATGCAGCTTGCGCATGGTTTTGTTGGTATGCACCAGTGACAGGCCCAGCGTGTCGGCGATGTGTTGCTGGTTGATCGGGAACGCCACCGAGCCGCCCTGACCATTGGGGTCTTTCAGCTCCAGCCCCAAACGCTCCAGACGCCGGTACAGGTGCATCAGCAGCATGGCCACGCGCTCTGTGGCGTTGCGCCGGCCCGCCGTGAGCAGGTTGTCGTCCACATAGCCTTCTTCACGTGCTGACAGCCAGGTGACGTCATAGCCCAGGCCGGGGTAGTTGCGAAACAGGTCCCACAGCCCGGCGTGCGCAAACACGCACAGCGTGACATCGGTCACAGCCTCAATGCCGTGCATGGCCCCGTCGGCAAACTCCTGTTGCAGGCCAATGAAGTCACCGGGGAGCAGAAAGTTAAGAATCTGGCGGCGTCCATCGCTCAGGGTTTTGTAGCGAAAAGCCCAGCCGGAGTACAGCGTGAAGAGTTTGCCACGGGGTCGTTGCTCATAAATGATGGTGCCGCCTGCGGGCACGGCTGCCGTACCGCTGCGAAACGCCTCAATAAAAGCCAGCGCATCACGCTCCACCGGGGTGAAAGCGTCGGTTTTTCGCAACCTGCAGGCAGTGCAGGCGGGTGGGCAATCGGGCGATGTGTCTTTTGACATTGTTGGCTTGTGGGCTGACCGCTATATTCGCCTGCAGTTATGAAAACAGCAACAGGTTTCTCTGAAAAAGTCTATGAAATTCTTTACGTCAGCACCATGGCCCCGGAGGCACCGCTTCGGGCTGTGGGGGACATCGTGGCACACGCGCGCATTGCCAATTCGGCGCGCGACATTACCGGCGTGCTGGTGTTTGACGGCGTGCGCTTTTGCCAGCAGATCGAAGGCAGGCAAAAAGACGTGCTGGCCCTGATGGAGCGCATGTACCTGGACGCACGCCACACCCAAATCGAAGTGTTTCATCACGGCGCTCTGCCAGAGCGCCGGTTCAAACATTTTTCAGTGGCGTTTGCCGACGTGGAACAGGTCCCTGTGCTGGAGCAACTGGAGCAGCTGGACGGAGAAGCGGGTCTGGCCACCTTCATGAGTCTTGTAGCCACACTCCAGCTTCAGGCCTGAAGTCATGCCTGAAGCGCGCCCCACATCGCTTTGTCGCGTTCAGCCGTCCAGATGCGCGGGTTTTTGATGCCGCTGGCCTCGTCAAATGCGCGGCTCACGTCAAACGGCAGGCAGTGCTCGTAAATAAACACATGGCCGAAAATCGGGTCCATCGCCTTGCGTGTGTGGGCCATGGCGGCTTTGAGGTCCATGCCTTCGCTGGCGGCCTCTTTGCCTGCCTGGTATAGCGTTTCAACCCAGCGTTTGGTGTAGTCGAGCGCTTTGTGCACGTTGGCTGCGCCTTTCATGGCTTCACCCCGGCCCGGCACGATTGACAAGGCATTCAGCGCGCGCAGGGCTTCCAGCGTGGCGGGCCACTCTTCAAGTTGTGCGTCGCCGGTGTAAACACCCGCCTCGTACTCGACCAGATCGCCTGAGAACAACACCTTTTCTTCTTCAACCCAGGCAATCGTGTCGCCACGCGTGTGCCCTGGGCCAGGGTGCCAGATTTGAACTTTCACGCCACCCAGGTCCAGCACCAGCTTGCCCGGAATTTCACCTTTGACCGGGTTGCCGCCATCAATGATCAGCGTGGGCCAGGTCAGCCCGGGCACGCTCTCGGCGTTGCGAAACAGCCGGGGGAAGCGCTCCATTTCGCTTTGCATGTCCTGCGCACCGCGCTCGACGATCAGCTCGTAGGTGCCCTGGCTTGCTATGACTTCAGTAGCACCTTCGGCAAGGTAGGCGCTGGCCCCCAGCACTCTGACCGCGTGGTAGTGAGTCAGCAGCACGTATTTGATGGGCTTGTCGCTGATGGCGCGAATCCGCGCAATCAGGTCTTGCGCCATGGCCGGTGTGGCCGTTGCATCGCTGACCATGATGAATTTCTCGCCAATGATGACACCCGAATTCGGGTCACCTTCAGCGGTGTAGGCCCAGCAGTGGGGGCTGAGCTGCTCAAAGGTGATGGTTTTGTCGGTCAGATCAGACTGGCTGGCGAATGCCTTGGACATGGGGCGCTCCTGTGGGGTGCTGGGCAGAAAGCCAGGATTTTACCTATTCGTAATGCGTTACGGAGGGTTGAATTCAAAAGCAGCCAACCAGGTCGCCGCCTTGTGTGCCAATTCATCAAGGGGTGCATCAGCGGCCAGGCTCAACACGCCATATTCACCCGCCGGGTCTTGCAGTGCCTCAAACTGGCTGGCCACCAGACTGGGCGGGTAAAAGTGGCCAGGCCGGTTGCCCACGCGCCGCAAGGACTCGGCCTGCGTGATGGCCAGATGTATAAAAAGCAGCCGGGGCGCAGCGGTGCGCAAAGTGCTCCTGTAAGCGGCTTTAAGCGCAGAGCAGGTCAGCACCACGCCTTGCGGGTGGCGCGCCAGTTCGGAGCCCAGGGTGTGCAGCCATTGCGCCCGGTCATCGTCTGTCAGGGGTGTGCCTTGCTGCATTTTCAGGATGTTGCTGGCAGGGTGAAAGTCATCCCCCTCAATCAGGGGCAGGTCAAGCTGCAGGGCGATCCGCTGGGCAACGGCGGACTTTCCACAGCCTGCAACGCCCATGACCACTGCCTGAATGCCTTGCTGCCCACCCGGCAAGACGACTGTTGACGCGGGTTTGACAAGGTTGGCGCAGAGGATAGGCATGGCCAAATTATGACCATACGCAGCAGCCCCGCGCCTGCAGCCAGTTTTGTTTTTTTTATGGGTGAGTGTGTAGCAGCCACTTCTGGGGAGGCAGGAGGCAGGAGGCAGGTGACATCAGCCGGGGCCGAGGAACTGGCTTTGCCAGGCCGCAGGCGCAGCGGCCTCCTCGGGGGGGCAGTGCGCTACACAAAGCGCGCAACCGCAGGGGAGTCAGGTCTTTGCAAGCCGGGGCCGGGAACTGGCTCTGCCAGGCCCCAGGCGCAGCGGCCCCCTCGGGGGGCAGCGTCCACACGAAGTGGGAAAGCGTGGGGGCCTAAATTGGCCAGACCACCCCGTTGTCATTGAGCAGGGCATCCAGCGGGATATCATGCGCTTCTGCCTCAAAATCCGGCAGCCAGCCATTGGTGTAGCCCAGCCCGACGGTCACAGGGCGGGGTTGCAGGGTCGCCAGTGTGCGGTCGTAAAAGCCGCCGCCGTAGCCCAGCCGGTAGCCGCCCGGCCCGTAGCCGACGCAGGGCACAAACAGCAGCGTGGGCACAATGATTTCGGTGTCCTTGGGTTTCGGGATGCCATAGGCGTCCTCTTCCATCGGGCAACCGGGGTACCAGGCATGAAATGTCAGGGTTTTATGAACCTTGTTGACCACCGGCAGTCCAATTTTGCGCGGCGAGCGGCTTGCTATGCTTTCTGTAGCTAGCTGCGCACGTGGTTCCTGCCCCAGGCTGCTTTGTGACTGTGAGGATTCATTCAAAATCGCATCTTCCTGCCAGCGGTAGAGTGCGGGCAGAGGGTCAAATTCGCCCTTGATCGGCCAGTAGGCACCGATGACGGTGTCGGTGCGACCGAACAGCCAGATGCGCATGACCCGTTGCAGCAGGTCGGCACGCTGCAATCGGTCCGGCAGGTTAAGGCGCTCTTCAATGAGTGCTTTGCGCTGGCTGGATTTGTCGTCCGAGTCATTTTTTAATTTGTCCATAATCACCCGATGCTATCCAAAATTTTTTTCACTGCGGTTTTAGCGGCAGTTGTTGCTCCCGCACTTTCGGTCGCGTTGCTGCCTGCAGCTCTGGCTCAAAGCACAGTTCCAGGCGCTAATCCAGCGAACGCGGCAGCCGACGGCGTGCTGCTGGACATGGGGGCGGCCTTCAAACGCGGCGATCGCAAAAGACTCACGCAGCTGTTGCCACAAGCCAAAGGCCACCCGCTGGAGCCCTGGGCGGCCTATTGGGAGATCAAGAGCCGCCTGGGCGAAACCTCGACGCCGGAGGTGCAGGACTTTTTCGCACGTTATGCTGGCACGTATCAGGAAGACCGCCTGCGCAACGACTGGCTGCTGCTGCTGGGCCAGCGCCGCGACTGGACCACGTTTGAGGCCGAGCACCCCCAGTACCGCATGGGAGACGACAGGGAAGTGCGCTGCTATGCGCTGCTGGTCGATTACCTCAAAAGCGGCCCTGCGTCGCCTGGTGCCGCTGCAATGGCCGGTGAGGTTAAAAAGAACTGGCTGTCCCAGCGCGAGGGTGATGACGGCTGCACCATAGCTGCCGCACGCATGGTGGGCACGCCGCAATTGACGGTAGAAGACGTGTGGCAAAAGGCCCGGCTGGCAGCCGAGGCGAACCGGCCGCGCGCTGCACGCGATGCCGTGGCGATCATTTCGCCCGAATCGGTGGGCATGGTGACCGAGCTGTTCAACAGCCCCGCCAAATTTTTGACAGACAAGTCGCTGGCCATCCGCAAAACCCGAAAAGAACTGATTGCGCTGGCGCTGGTCAAAATGGCCAGCACGGATGCCGAGGGTGCGGCCAACATGATGGATACGAAGTGGGCCGTGCAGCTCACCCGCGAAGAGCGCAACTGGGTCTGGGGTGTGATCGGCAAGCAGACGGCGACCCGTATGGGGACGGTGCCCGGCAGCGAGGCTGTGAGCTACTTTGCCAGGGTCGATAAAGACACCGACCTGAGTGACGACATGCTGGGCTGGAAGGTGCGCGCCGCCTTGCGCGCCGGGCGTCAGCCGAACTGGCCCATGGTGCTGTCAGCCGTGAACGCCATGAGCCAGGATACGCGCAACGAGCCGACCTGGAGCTACTGGAAGGCCAGGGCACTGCTTGCCACTGTGCCAGCCGGTGTAGCAAGTACCAGTGCCGCATCTGTGCAGCCGGCCATAGGCGCCCAGCGGGCAGAAGCGCTGGCGCTGCTGCAATCGATGGCTTCAGTGCGCGGGTTTTACGAGCAGCTGGCGTTAGAAGAGCTGGGCCAGAAAATCACGGTGCCACCCAGGCCCCTGGCGTTGAGTCCAGAAGAAAAGGACGCCGCGCGTTTAAATCCCGGCCTGAGTCGTGCCAGTTACGCCATCGCCATCGGCCTGCGTTCTGAAGGGGTGCGTGAATGGAACTACAGCACCAACCTGGCCAAACCCGGCGGCATGTCTGACCGCGAACTGCTGGCCGCCGCCCAGCTTGCCTGTGACCGGCAGATATGGGACCGTTGCATCAACACCAGCGAACGGACCAAATCTGTAGTTGATCTGGAGCAGCGCTTCCCGATGCCGTTTCGCGATGCCGTCGTCAGGCGCGCGCAGTCCATCAACCTCGACCCGGCTTACGTGTACGGCCTGATCCGCCAGGAAAGCCGCTTCGTCATGGATGCCCGCTCGGGTGTCGGTGCATCAGGGCTGATGCAGGTGATGCCCGCCACGGCACGCGAGACGGCACGCCGTATCGGCATGGTGGGTTTCACGGCGGACCAGATCACCGACCGTGACACCAACATCGCCATCGGTACCGGCTACCTCAAGCTGGTGCTTGATGATTTGTCAGGCTCCATGCCGCTGGCTGCAGCGGCCTACAACGCCGGGCCAGGCCGCCCCCGCACCTGGCGCGGGCAGGCGGGCAGCCCGGTGCTCGAAGCCGCGATCTGGGCTGAAAACGTGCCGTTCAGCGAGACCCGCGACTACGTTAAAAAAGTGCTGGCCAACACCACCAGCTATGCGGCGATCCTGACAGGTCAGCCACAGTCACTCAAAGCCCGGCTGGGCAGTGTGGGGCCGCGTGACATGAGCCAGCCAGAGGCCGACAAGACGCTGCCTTGATCCCGCTTGTATGGGGCTTGCGTGAAAAGTGTCGCTGCCGGGAGCGTGAAGTCGAGGAAGCTTCAACGCAGAGGCGCAGAGAACGCAGAGGGCCACCGAGTTAAAGAAACCCGGTTTATTTGTCTGATGTTGTGTGGGGGACATGCGTTTGCCTGATCCAAGGGCATTTTGATCGGCCTTCATCTTCATTGACAAGTGTTCAAAATCAATGTTTATCTCCTCTGCGAAACTCTGCGTTCTCTGCGCCTCTGCGTTGAATGTCTTATCTGCCCCCAGGCTTTGGAACGACTCGAAAACGGGTCTCTGCCGCATCAGCAGGCTGCACTTGATACAAACAAGATAAATTAGCGTCTATGAAAAAAATCCTCATTCTTGGCGGCACCGGTTTTGTCGGTCGCCACCTGTGCGAAAAACTGGCTGCCCTGCCGTGCCGCGTCACCGTGGTCACACGTCGGCGGCGCAATGCCCAGCACCTGCAAATGCTGCCCATGGTGGACATTGTTGAAGTGTCAGGGCATGACAGCACGTCGCTGATGCCACTGCTTGCGTCGCATGATGCCGTGGTCAACCTGATCGCCATCCTGCACGGCACTGAGGCCGCTTTTGAAAAAGCCCATGTGCAACTGCCACTGGAGCTGGTCCGGGCCTGCTCGGCGGTGGGCCAGCGGCGCATTGTGCACGTCAGTGCGCTGGGTGCCAGCGCCAGCGCGCCATCCATGTACCTGCGCAGCAAGGCGCGTGGCGAGAAAGTGTTGCAGGATGCCAATCTGGATGTCAGCATGCTGCGGCCCAGCGTGATTTTTGGCGCCGAAGACAAGTTTCTCAACACCTTTGCCAGCTTGCAGCAATTCATCCCGGTGATTCCGCTGGCGGGCAGCACGGCTCGTTTTCAGCCCGTGTGGGTCGAAGATGTAGCGACTGCACTGGTTCGCTGCCTCGAAGATAAAACCACCATCGGGAAAATATACGAGGCCTGCGGACCTGAAGTCTTTACCTTGAAGCAGCTGGTGCAACTTGCCGGAGGTTACAGCGGTATCAACCACGGCGCGGGCAGACCTGTCATTGGCCTGCCGGATGCCCTGGCCCGTGTGCAGGCCTGGATGATGGAGCTGGCCCCCGGCGAGCCGCTGATGAGCCGCGACAACCTGGACTCCATGAAAGCCGACAACGTGGCCAGCGGCCAGTTGCCGGGACTCGATGCGCTGGGCATCACCGCATCGGCGCTCAGTGCTGTTGCGCCGTTTTACCTGGGTGCAAAAGGCCTGCGCAGCGGCTTGACGGCCAAGCGCAAGACGTCCGGCCGGTTTTAAGGATTCGGCCACGAATACTTTCCCGGTTCGGCCTGAGATATCGGTAGGAGATGTGAAAGCGTCCATACCTGCCTTCGCCCGCAACGTGTGGTCTGATGCCTGTCGCACACACTCAAGCGCAAGTCATTCATGCAGCGCGCCGCATCGAATTAGCGAGGTTAATCAGGACTGTCTGGTGTGGATCAAGGCGGTTAAAAAATTGCAAATATTCGTGCCCGGCATTCATACTCTGGCACTGTACAAATAACGTACAGATAATGCGAAGATAATAATTTTCAGCGATTGGGGGTCTATGCTGGTTCTTTTGTTGTGCAGTTTTTCCGTGGCGTTTATAGCCGTTGTGCTGGCTATCCGCATGCAACTGCGGCATGCACAACAATATGATGGAGGCAAACCCCAGCGTTTTCATGCCGGACATGTGCCGCGCATAGGCGGCGTGTGCGTTCTCGCAGGGGTGGTGTGTGGATGGCTGCTGGCTGTCATGACAACAGCTTCAAGCGACCCCTTGAGCGTCAATATTGACTGGGTATTTATGCTGCAGTGGACTGTGGTGCTCATACCGGCTGTTCTTGGCGGCGCCTATGAAGACGTGACCCAGCGTCTTTCGGTGCGTTACCGGCTGGCCCTCACGGCGATGTCTGCGGCGCTTGCCTGCGGTTTGATGGGGCTTTCAATACAAAGGCTGGGCCTGCCCGGTATTGACAGCGTGCTGCTGGCCATGCCCTGGACCGGTATGGCTCTGGCATTTATTGCGATTTGCGGCCTGCCGCACGCTTTCAACATCATTGATGGCTATAACGGCCTGGCGGCAACGGTGGCCTTGCTGGTGTGTACAGCCATTGCCCATGTTGCGCTTCAATTAGGAGACCGGCAACTGGCCGCCATGCTTGTTTGCATGGTGGGTGCTACCGCAGGATTTTTAATGCTGAATTACCCGCGAGGCCTCATTTTTGCAGGTGATGGTGGCGCTTATTTGTGGGGCGTGGTGATTGCAGTGGCCAGTATCACGCTGGTGCAGCGCCACGATCAGGTCTCGCCGTGGTTTCCCATGCTGCTGCTGATTTACCCGGTCTGGGAGACCGCATTTTCGATATACCGCAAACTCGCGCGCGGCAGCTCGCCTGGCGTGGCTGATGCCCTGCACTTTCATCAGCTGATTTACCGGCGTATCGTGCGTGGGGTATTCCATGACGATGCAGCGCGCCGCATGCTGATGCGCAACAACCGTACATCACCGTATTTGTGGAGTTTTACCTTGCTGACGGTGGCGCCAGCACTCATGTTCCGGACAAATACACCCATGCTGATTGCATTTTGCGTTTTATTTGTATTAAGCTACGTTGCTGTTTATGTCGCCATCGTTCGTTTTAGAATTCCGAAATGGTTGCGTCGTTAACAAGTCTATTAATGGCCACTAAATCCCATTACCCCGTCTTCTTTTTTTTAAGGTGTTCAGCATGAGTAATTTAGTTAATATCCAGAGTCAGATTGAAAAGCTTCAAAAGCAGGCGTCTGAAATCAAGGCCAGGGAATTCCACACAACAGTCGCCGACATCCGCGAGAAAATGCAGGCTTTCGGCATCACCGTCAAAGACCTTCAGAAGGCCAGATCGTCGAAGAAAGTGGCGGTGCAGTTGCCTGCCAAAAAACGTGCGTCTGCCAGTGCCAAAAAAGCCGCTGGTGTGCCAGTCGCTGCCAAATACCGTGGCCCTGAAGGCCAAACCTGGAGCGGCAGGGGCCTGACACCACGCTGGATGGTGGCGCTGTTGGCCCAGGGGCACACCAAAGAAGAGTTCGCCATAGGGGCGTAAATTGCACTGGCCGACCGATTGAAGTCATAAAAGCCGTTGGCATCGCCTCA
>JBBRMH010000099.1:0-15368 GCA_038230935.1 Burkholderiales bacterium
GCTGCAAATGCAGCGCCAGACACGGCCAAGCTAGCTGCGCTAGCCAACAAACCAACTTTAAGAAAATGACGCTTTTGCATAGAAGTTACTCTTGGTTAAACAACGTTGGCAAGCCAACAACAATGAATGGACGCCTGAGATGGAGGCATGGCAATAATAGGATTGTTAACACTATTGTTAGCCATTAATAACCCTAATTAATCACAATATTTTTACTACATTGTTAACAATAAAGTTATATATCGAGGATAAAAACAATCCATCCGAATCCTCAGAGACGCATGTTTTCACCGTTTACACTGAGAAAAATCAGGTGAGGACACTGGGGAAAGTTCAGGCAGTGCAATAGACGTCCACCGTTGGAAGTGGGAGCGATGACAATGCGCCAGAATGCGGAAAATTTTTTCTATTGGGTGACAGTGATTTGCTGTCCAAACTAATTTAGTTAACAACGTGCCAAAAAATCTTGACAGTGATATCGCCGAAGAAGAATCAATCGTTGAACGAATTTACGAGGCGCTCGTTGACCAACGATTGACGCCAGGCACCAAGCTTTCAGAAGCTGACCTGTGCAAGGCCTTTGGTGTTGGCCGCATGCGCGTGCGGCGTAGTCTGTTGATCCTGGCCAACCGGGAACTGGTGGATTTGCAACCCAACCGCGGTGCCTTCGTTGCGAGACCCAGTACCAAACAGGCGCTTGAGATTTTTGAGGCACGACTGGCCATTGAACCAGCGTTGGCGAGGCAGGCAGCGATACGCGCAAAACCGGTTCACATCAAGGTTTTGGAAAAACATCTGCTGATGGAATCAGCTGCACATGCAGCTGGAGACCGCAGGGCGGTGATCAGCCTTTCAGGTCAATTTCATACAGTGCTGGCACAGGTAGCGGACAACACGGTGATGCTGCGCATTGTGAAAGATCTGGTTACCCGCTCCTCACTGATCATTGGCATGTTTGGCTCGACGGGCGTCACCAACTGCCGGGACGACGAACATGCAGAAATCATCCAGGCAATGCGTTTTGCAGATGGTGACCTGGCGGAGCGCCTAATGCAGACACACATTGAACACATTCAAAGCCACCTCAACCTGGATCAGGAAAATCAAGGCTCACCAGACTTGGTGAGTTTATTCAAGCGGTAAGTATGCCCATCGCTTTGACGGCGTCCGGTTTTTGGTCTGTTGGACGGGAGTGGCACTGCGAATAATCATCAAGCAGGTTCTGGGCATTACGTAGCCGGTCGCCACAGGCCAATGCGGCAATCATGGAGTGGTCCGGCAGGCGATCAGCACGCCAATCAGTACCTCTAACGCAAGAGGTACTGACCTTGATGCTTGGCGGCTTTGAGCAGTCGTGATGCATATTTGTCATCGTGCCACATGACTTTGCTTTGTATCAGTAGGGTGAATCGTTTATCAACACCCAATGCCGTGGCAGCGGTATTGGCACCTTGTTCTTCGATGGCTCAGACCATACCGTCCGGGCGCAAGCTGCATGATTGGTCAAGGGTGTGTTCATGCCAAATAATCCGTGTAAAAGTCAAGGGCAGCTTTTTTATTCACCAAGGCTTTCAGAACTGGCTGCGCAACACCAGTAACCCATGCAATCATGAAAGTCAGGCCATGAACTGTGGCAGCAGCAAAATCGCCTCGGCGTTCGACGGCGAAAAGCAGCGGTCAGCAGCTTCAAGATAAGGCAACCACTGGTACGCCGTGTGCTCATGCGGGCTCAGCCGGACGGATATTCTGGCTGGCACGCACAGGCTGAAAACATGTTCGGTGTTATGCATGACATCCGGGGCATAGCGGTTGCGCCAGGCCGGATAAATCTCATACACATTCGATACAGACCAGTCGAAGAACTGCCCACTTGGCGCATCGATTCCGGTTTCTTCCATGACCTCGCGCATGGCGGTGTGCAGGAAAGGCTCGTCATGCGTGTCTATTGAGCCCGTTACGCTCTGCCAGAAACCAGGGTTACCGGCGCGCTCAATCAACAGAACCTCACGCTCCGGCGTGTGGATGACGACCAGAACGGATTCGGGGATTTTGAAGTTCTTCATTCAACCCCGAGGGTAGTTGCCAACTTCTGTTGTCGTGCGCAGCGTCTCAGGCCGGGAGTGGATTGCGCAGGCGGATGTGCAATTCTTTGAGCTGTTTCTCATCCACGGCACTCGGCGCATGTGTCAGCAAGCACTGGGCGCGCTGGGTTTTCGGGAAGGCGATCACGTCGCGGATTGACTCTGCACCCGTCATCATGGTGACGATGCGGTCCAGGCCAAAAGCCAGGCCACCATGCGGTGGTGCGCCATATTGCAAGGCATCAAGCAGAAAGCCGAATTTTTCCTGCGCTTCTTCAGGGCCAATCTTCAGTGCGTTGAAGACCTTGCTTTGCACATCGGCCTGGTGAATACGCACCGAGCCACCGCCGAGTTCCCAGCCGTTGAGCACCATGTCGTAAGCCTTGGCAATGCATTTGCCGGGGTCGGTGTCCATCCAGTCTTCGTGGCCATCTTTAGGCGCAGTGAATGGGTGGTGTACGGCGCTCCAGCGGTCGTTGGCTTCATCGTGTTCAAACATCGGGAAATCGACCACCCACAGCGGCTTCCAGCCCGCCGTGAACAGGCCCAGCTTTTTACCCAGCGGGCTCAGGCCCACCTTCAGGCGCAATGCACCGATGCTGTCGTTGACGATTTTTGCCTTGTCGGCACCGAAGAAAATCAGGTCGCCATTGACAGCGCCCGTGCGTTTCAAAATCTCGGCAATCGCAGCGTCATGGATATTTTTGACAATCGGGCTTTGCAGTCCCGGCCACCGAAGGGCCTTGTCGCCCTGGCCCTTTGCAACATCGTTGACCTTGATCCAGGCCAGGCCCTTGGCCCCGTAGATTTTGACAAATTCGGTGTAGGCATCAATCTCGCTGCGGGGCATCTCTGCGCCACCCGGCACGCGCAGTGCAACCACACGGCCACCTGCAGTAGTTGCGGGTACGCTGAACACCTTGAAGTCCACGTCAAGCATCACGTCGGTAAGCTCTGTGAACTCCATGCCCACGCGCAAATCAGGTTTGTCAGAGCCGAAGCGGTGCATCGCCTCGCCATACGCCATCACCGGGAACTCGCCCAGGTCCGTGTTCAGCACCGTCTTGAAAATGTTGCTGATCATGCCCTGGAACATGTCGCGAATATCCTGCTCGCCCATGAAGGAGGTTTCAATATCAATCTGCGTGAATTCCGGCTGGCGATCCGCGCGCAGGTCTTCGTCGCGAAAGCATTTGGTGATCTGGTAGTAGCGGTCAAAGCCCGCCACCATCAGCAACTGCTTGAACAGCTGCGGGCTCTGCGGCAGGGCGAAAAACATGCCTTCGTTGACCCGGCTTGGCACCAGATAGTCGCGCGCACCTTCAGGCGTGCTTTTGGTCAGCATGGGGGTTTCAATGTCAATGAAGCCATTGGCGTCAAGAAACTTGCGCGTTTCCATGGCCACGCGGTAACGCAGCATCAGGTTGTTTTGCATGTACGGGCGGCGTAAATCCAGCACCCGGTGCGTCAGGCGCGTGGTCTCGGACAGGTTGTCATCGTCGAGCTGAAACGGCGGTGTCACACTGGGGTTGAGCACCGTCATTTCGTGGCACAGTACCTCGATCTTGCCGCTTTTCAGGCCGTCATTGACCGTGCCTTCAGGGCGTGCACGCACCATGCCCTTGACCTGAATGCAAAACTCGTTGCGCACGCCCTCAGCGGTGGCAAACATGTCGGCACGGTCCGGGTCGCATACGACCTGCACATAGCCTTCGCGGTCACGCAGATCGACAAAAATCACACCGCCGTGGTCGCGTCTGCGGTTGACCCAGCCGCACAGGGAGACGGTTTGCCCCGTCAGGGCTTCGGTCACCAGACCGCAATAGTTGGTACGCATTTGGGAAGACATAAGTAAGGGTTCTCTGAAATTATTTTGGTTTGTAGTTGGCCGCGCTGCCCGGCACCACCACGCCCATGGAAATCACGTAGGTCAGCGCTTCATCAACGCTCATCTTGAGTTCAATGCAGTGCTCGCGCCTGAGCATCACAAAATAGCCGCCGGTCGGATTGGGTGTGGTGGGCACATACACACTGAGGTAGTCGCCCTGCAGGTGGTTGGCAACATCACCGCCAGGTGTGCCGGTCTGAAAGCCAATGGTCCACACGCCTTCACGGGGCCACTGCACCAGCAGCGCCTTGCGAAAGGCATTGCCGTTCTCGGAAAAAAGCGTGTCCGATACCTGTTTGACGCTGGAATAAATCGAGCGGACGATCGGAATGCGGTTGAGCAGCAGGTCCCACCAGCTGACCAGTTTCTTGCCGAAAAAATTACTGGTGAAAGCACCAATCAGCAGGACGATGAAAAATGCCAGCAGCACACCGAAGCCAGGAATGTGGAAGCCCAGGATTTTGTCGGGGTGCCAGGCACCAGGAAGAATCAACAGCGTCTGGTCCAGCGTGGCAACAATCCAGTCCAGCACCCAGACCGTGATGCCCAGGGGTACCAGTACCAGCAAACCCGCCAGCAGCCATTTGCGGATGGCTGCCATCAGGCGCTGCCCTTACCAGATGTGCCCGATGTCCCGGGGGTTGCGGTGCTGGGAGCAGGCGAAGCTGATGCTGGAGCTGGCGCTGCTGCGGTGCCCGGTGCTGCTGGTGCAGCTCCAGCGGCGTCACCTGATTTGGAGCCCGCTGCCGCAGCCCCTGACTCGCCGCCCTGCCCTGCAGGCGCGCCTGGCTGTGCGCCACCGCGAAAATCGGTGACGTACCAGCCAGAGCCTTTGAGCTGAAATCCCGCAGCAGTAAGCTGCTTTTTAAAGGTGGCCGCACCGCACTGGGGGCAATCGGTCAGGGGTGCATCAGACATTTTTTGCAAAACGTCCTTGGTATGCCCACAGGACTCGCATTTATAGGCGTAGATTGGCATGGTTCTTCGGAAGATTTTCGGAGGTTTTTCGGACGGGGGGTTGCGGGTTTGGTCCGGTATGCAAAGCCCTCAATTATAGGCGGTGCCTAAAAAAGCCTGACCCTCAAAACCACCTGCATGGCCGCCAGGCCCAGCAAAAAGCCAACGCCACCATAAATGATGGCCTGAAGTAACTTGTTGGTACGCTTTTGCTCGGCCAGCAGCTCCATCAGTTCGCGCCGATCCGAATCCGGTGACTGCTTGAGAAACTGGGTCAGCAAGCGCGGCAAGGCAGGCAAGAGCTTGGCATACGTCGGGGCCTCAGCCTTGAGTTGGGCCAGCAATTTCTCCGGACCAATCTGCCCGATCATCCACTTTTCAAGAAACGGTTTGGCAGTGCTCCACAAATCGAGGTCAGGGTCGAGGTCGCGGCCCAGGCCTTCAATGTTGAGCAGGGTTTTTTGCAGTAGCACCAGCTGTGGCTGAATTTCGACCTGAAAACGACGCGATGTCTGGAACAGACGCATCAGCACCATGCCCAGCGAAATTTCTTTGAGCGGCCTGTCAAAGTAAGGCTCGCAGCAGGCACGGATGGCAGCTTCCAGCTCATCGACGCGGGTATTGGCGGGCACCCATCCGGACTCGATGTGCAGCTCGGCCACGCGCTTGTAGTCACGCCGGAAAAAGGACGAAAAGTTTTGCGCGAGGTATTCCTTGTCCACCTCGGTGAGTGTGCCGACAATACCAAAATCAAGCGAGATGTAGCGGCCAAACGTGGCAGGCTCCAGGCTGACCTGAATATTGCCCGGGTGCATGTCGCCGTGAAAAAAACCGTCCCGGAACACCTGGGTGAAAAATATCGTCACGCCGTCGCAGGCGAGCTTTTTCATGTCAACGCCCGCATCGCGCAAACGCTGGGTCTGGCTGATCGGCACGCCCTTCATGCGCTCCATGACCATCACGTCGGGCATACAGTAGTCCCAGATGATCTCGGGAATCATCACCAGATCCAGCCCGGCCATGTTACGGCGCAGTTGTGCAGCGCTGGAGGCTTCGCGCAGCAGGTCCAGCTCGTCGTGCAGGTACTTGTCAAACTCTGCAATCACCTCACGCGGCTTCAGGCGCTTGCCGTCTGCGGACGAGTTGCCTACCCAGCCCGCCATCATGTGCATCAGGGCCAGGTCTTTTTCAATAGCCGGTTTCATGTTGGGCCGCAGCACCTTGACAGCGACCTCGCGTCCATTGGGCAGAACGGCAAAGTGCACCTGGGCAATCGACGCGCTGGCAATCGGTGTGTGGTCAAAGCTGGCAAAAATCTGCGCCAGCGGCCTGCCAAATGACTTTTCAATCATGCTCACGGCCAGAGCAGACTCAAACGGTGGTACCCGGTCCTGCAGTCTGGCCAGCTCGTCGGCGATGTCCGGCGGCAACAAATCGCGACGCGTGGACATGACTTGGCCAAATTTGACAAATATCGGCCCCAGACTCTCCAGCGCTTCCCGTAGCCGTTCGCCGCGTGGTGCCCGCAAATCACGCCCCACCGAGACGATGCGCCGGATCAGCTTGATCCACGGCTTTTGAAAGCTGGAAAGCACCAGCTCATCCAGACCAAAACGCAACACCGTCCAGACAATGAACAACCCCCTGAAAATCCGCGTCATGTCGCGGCCTTTTCAGTGCTTGCCGCAGCCCAGGGGCCACCCGCCACAAATGGCTTGAGCGCCGCCAGCAAGCGCCGTCCGGCATCAGCCAGCGCATGCGCAGGGATGTCGCCCAGCACGCGAGACATATCTTCTTCCACGTCCCAGCGCAGATTCTCGGCCAGCCAGCCCAGCTCGGCGGCCAGCTGCACATCCCCTTCAATTTTGACGGGGGGTGGCTGGCCAGCCAGTACCGATTGCAGCACCACGACAGGCGAGTCAGCCGCGACTGAAATCAGCAGGTCTGGCTTGGCTGCAGAACCAGCGCGGTCCAGCAGCCCGGCAGGCGTGATGAGCAAGTCCATGGCAAACAGAGACCAGCGCACATGCAGCACACTGCCTTTTTTACGGGCCAGCCGGTCTTGCGCCTCTTTTTCCTGCATCACGACGTGATTCAGGAAAAGTATCAGCCGCTGTTGCGCCTCGTCAACGACCCAGGCAGGTGGCTGAAAGCGGGTGGCGAGGGATTCAAGAAAAGAAAAAGGGGACGATGTGTTCATACGTCCCCGATTTTGACGGATTATTTGCCCTTTCGGACAAGTTGTGGCTATTGCAGCGCTTGCACGCCTGCTACGAGCCAGCCGCTGGGACCATTGCGGGGTTTGGTCATGTTCCAGACTTCCCGGAACGGACTGGGGCCTGCCGACACGTCTTCGCGGATCATGCCGGAGAACTCTACGCTGGCCATGTACACGTCGGTCAGCTCTTCGATGCCGAGCAGCTTGGCATCGAGCATTTGCACATCCGTTTTATTGGCTACGACACCGGTGTGCGACTCACGCTCAGTGAGTTGCACCTTGATCTGGTTTAGCATCTCGTCGGTCATCATGGCGCGAAGGTTTTGGATGTCAGACCGGTCCCAGGCATCTTGCAGCGTCAGGAAGTTGGCTTTGCATGCTTTCAAAAAACCATCGGCATCAAAACCGGCAGGCACACCCCACGATTGCGACCCCAGCAGCGACGAGCCGATCAGGGAGCCAGTGGCTGTACCAGTGGCAGCCTTGCCAGCGTCAAAGGCCATGCTGCTCCTCTCCCATGGCCGGGCTGATGAGTCGTTACCGACGTTTTCAGGGTTGTAATTTTTAGGCGTGGTGGCCTGGCCTGCACCCTGGAAGGCATACGGGCTTTGCGCCTGAGCGTTGTTGCCCGAACCCTTGAATTTGCGGTACAAAAACCCGCCCACCAGCATCACAACCAAAGCCAGCAGGGCAAACATGATGATCTGGCTGAACGCGCCACCCAGACCCAGCGAAGACGCCAGCCAGGCCAAGCCCAGACCAGCGGCCAGTCCGCCCAGCATCGCACCCCATGGTTTTTTCGGTGCAGCAGCAGCCGGTGCCGCAGGCGCTGCCGGACCTGGTGCTGGCGCAGCTTGACGCTGCGTCACGTTGGACGATTGCTTGCCCACTGACTTGCCACCCCCCAGGCGTGCGGCCTGCGCCTCAACGCTGGCGAAAGTCACGGTCAATGCCATGACAGCAGAAAGAATCATTGTCAGTATTTTCATAAAGTCTCCTTGTAGCAACTGTTTGCCTCTGGTGATTGTCAAATCATTGTCGAATCTTGAACCGATATGCATTGCCGGATCAGCACTTGATTCCAACATGTAATGCCACGACACCGCCCGACAGGTTGTGGTAATCCACATGGCCAAAGCCGTCTTTGAGCATCAGGGCCTTGAGTGCTTCCTGGTCAGGGTGCATGCGAATGGACTCCGCCAGGTACTGGTAGCTTGAGTCGTCGTTGGCGACCAGCTTGCCCAGTTTGGGCAGCACCTTGAACGAATACCAGTCATAAATCTTTTCCAGCGGTTTCGCCACCTTTGAGAACTCCAGCACCAGCAATTTGCCACCGGGTTTGAGCACCCGGCTCATCTCGCGCAGGGCAACGTCCTTGTGCGTCATGTTGCGCAGCCCGAACGCCACGGTGACCACATCAAAATACGCATCGGCAAACGGCAAGTGTTCGGCATCGCATACCAGCGTGGGCACGCTGACCCCGGCGTCCAGCAAGCGGTTGCGCCCTTCGAGCAGCATGGCTTCGTTGATATCGGTATGGACAATCTGACCGCTTGCCCCCACTTTGGGCGCAAAAGCCATGGCCAGGTCTCCGGTGCCACCAGCGATGTCCAGTACGCGCTGGCCTTCCTTGACATTGGCCACCAGAACGGTGTAAGCCTTCCAGGCGCGGTGCATGCCGACAGACATCAAATCATTCATGACATCGTATTTGGACGCCACTGAATCGAACACACCCCGAACGCGGCGTGCCTTGTCCTGCTCATCGACAGATTGAAAACCAAAGTGGGTAGTGCTCATGGAGTGAATGCTAGTGGTCAAAGCCGCCGTTGGATGTGACAACCCTTTTTGAATTCAGGGCATAGCTTCAATATGTAGGGTTTTATGTGGAAAAAACAACAGCGCGCCTGTCATGTATTCAAAATTTGCACCTCAATGGCTGCTGCAGCCATGGCCACCAGCGGCCACCATGGGCGCATCGCGCACCGCGCCTGCAGCCTGAAGACGGCGGTTGTAATCGTCCCACAGGCTTTGCTGGTCACGTCCGAGGTGGTACAGATAGTCCCATGAAAAAATGCCACTCTCATGGCCATCCGAGAACACCGGCTTGACGGCATAGTTGCCAATCGGCTCCAGCGCCACAATGCCGACCTCGCGCTTGCCGGTTTGCAGCACTTCTTGCCCCGGACCGTGGCCCTGCACTTCTGCAGAGGGTGAATACACCCGCATCAGCTCAAACGGCAATTTGAACAAAGCACCGTCTGAAAAGGCAATTTCCAGCAAGCGCGACTGGCTGTGAACCGTCAGCGCCGTGGGGGTGGGTGAATCAGCTTGAAGACCTGCCATGGTGAGCTACTTTCCAGAAATGAAGTCGTGAATAGGTCTCAAACCAGAACCCGCTCGATACCGCCGTTGTTGGCAGCGGCCACATAATCCGGCAGCCACTCCTTGCCCAGAATCTGGTTGGCCATTTCCACCACGATGTAGTCGGCCTCCAGCAAACCGGTTTTCAGATCGTCCTGGTAGCGGTTCAGCCCCATCAGGCAGCTTGGGCAAGAGGTCAGGATCTTGATATTTTCCTGCGCTGTCACGCTGCCTGCGTCGCGCAGAGCCGCTTCGCCAATACGGATTTCTTCTTCCTTGCGAAAGCGGATTTGCGTTGAAACGTCCGGGCGCGAGGTCGCCAGCCCACCGCTTTCACCGCAGCAACGTTTGCTCTCCAGCACCTGCTCACCCACCAGCGCCTTGACGGTTTTCATCGGTGCCTGCAGCTTCATGGGGCTGTGGCAGGGATCGTGGTACAGATACGCCCCACCACCACCGGCGGCACCCAGCGTGATGCCTTTTTCAAGCAAATACTCATGGATGTCGATGATGCGGCTGCCGGGGAAAATCTTGTCAAACTCATAGCTCTGCAGCTGGTCATAACAGGTGCCGCAGCTCACCACCACGGTTTTGATGTCCATGTAGTTCAGGGTGTTGGCGACGCGGTGAAACAGCACCCGGTTGTCGGTGATGATCTTGTCGGCCTTGTCAAACTGGCCACTGCCTTTTTGCGGGTAACCACAGCACAAATAGCCCGGTGGCAACACCGTCTGCACGCCGGCGTGCCACAGCATCGCCTGGGTGGCCAGACCGACCTGACTGAACAGCCGCTCTGATCCGCAGCCGGGGAAGTAAAACACCGCCTCGGTCTCAGCCGTGGTGTTTTTCGGGTTGCGGATGATGGGCAGGTAGTCTTTGTCTTCAATATCAAGCAGAGCACGCGCAGTCTTTTTAGGCAGATTGCCCGGCATCTTTTTGTTGATGAAGTGAATCACCTGCTGCTTGATCGGTGCCGTGCCCACGGTGGCAGGCGGTGCTTTGGTCTGCTGGCGGGTCAACACCTTCATCAGGTCGTTGGCCAGACGCTGCGCCTTGAAGCTGATGCCCGTCAGGGTGTGCGCAAAGCGGATCGCCCTCGGGTTGGCAGTACCTATAAACCAGGACTGGAACTCTGCTGCCGGGCGAAAGCTCTTTTTGCCCATCTTGCGCAACAGGTTGCGCATGTTCATCGAGACTTCGCCAAAGTCAATATCGACCGGGCACGGGCTCAGGCACTTGTGGCACACCGTGCAGTGGTCGGCCACGTCTTCAAACTCTTCCCAGTGCTTGATGCTCACCCCGCGCCGGGTTTGCTCTTCATACAAGAAGGCTTCGACCAGCAACGAGGTCGCCAGAATCTTGTTGCGCGGGCTGTACAGCAGGTTGGCGCGCGGCACATGCGTGGCGCAGACCGGTTTGCACTTGCCACAGCGCAGGCAGTCCTTGACGCTGTCTGCAATCGCGCCGATATCAGACTGCTGCATGATGAGTGACTCATGGCCCATCAAGCCAAAACTGGGCGTGTAAGCGTTGGTGAGGTCGGCCAGCAGGGATTCTGGAAGCTTGCTGTCAGATCCATTTTTAGAAGCCTTTCTGACCTCCAGGGCAGCATTGACTAGGGCAGAGTGCTCTTTATTTCGTAGCAACTTGCCTTTGTTGAAGCGCCCTTCCGGATCGACTCGGGCCTTGTAGTCAGCAAACGGCTGCAGCTCGGCATCGGTCAAAAACTCCAGCTTGGTGATGCCAATGCCGTGCTCGCCAGAAATCACACCGTCCAGCGACCGCGCCAGCAGCATGATGCGCTCGACCGCATGGCGGGCGGTTTGCAGCATCTCATAGTCGTCGCTGTTGACCGGCAGATTGGTGTGCACATTGCCATCGCCTGCGTGCATATGCAGCGCGGCCCAGACCCGGCCTTTGAGCACGCGCTTGTGGGTTGCCACGCATTCGTTAAATATCGGCAAAAACGCGCCGCCCGTGAAAATCGCCTGCAAAGGGGCCTTGAGTTGCGTCTTCCAGCTGGCACGCAGGGTGTGATCTTGCAATTGTGCAAACAGCGTATCGACGTTTTGCAACCAGCCCGCCCACAAGCCGCGTATATCCTCAATCAGGGCCAGTGCCTGGGCAACGCGGCCTTCAAGCATGTCCGGTGAAGGCACATCGCTGGCATCTTCAGCCTTGCCCAGTGGCAGGTTGCCCTTGCGCAAGAATGCGTCCAGCGCATCGCACAGCTTGACCTTGTTGGCCAGGCTCAGCTCGATGTTGATGCGCTCGATGCCATCGGTGTACTCGGCCATACGCGGCAGCGGAATCACCACGTCTTCGTTGATCTTGAAAGCATTGGTGTGGCGCGAAATGGCGGCGGTTTTTTTGCGGTCCAGCCAGAATTTCTTGCGTGCTTCCGGGCTGATGGCGATGAAACCCTCGCCAGCGCGCGAGTTGGCAATCCGCACCACTTCAGACGTAGCGCGCGCCACGGCGTCGGCGTCGTCACCGGCAATATCGCCAAACAGCACCATTTTCGGCAAGCCGCCGCGCTTGGATTTGGTCGCGTAGCCCACAGCCCGCAGGTAACGGTCGTCCAGATGCTCCAGCCCGGCCAGTAGCACCGGCGAGCTCTTCCCGTCAATGATTGTCTCACCGCGTTTTTGCTCGGCAAACATGAAATCCTTGATTTCAACAATGCTGGGCACGGCATCTCTGGCATTACCAAAAAACTCCAGGCAAACCGTGCGCGTATGCGCGGGCATGCGGTGCACAATCCAGCGCGCGCTGGTGATCAGGCCGTCGCAACCTTCTTTTTGAATGCCGGGCAGGCCGCTTAAAAACTTGTCGGTCACGTCCTTGCCCAGGCCCTCTTTGCGAAAGCTTTTACCCGGAATGTCCAGCCGTTCGGTGCGCACGGGCGTTTTGCCGTCGGCTTCAAAGTAGTTCAGCTCAAAGCTGGCCAGCTCGGCATCGTGAATTTTGCCGAGGTTGTGGTTGAGCCGTGTGACTTCGAGCCACTGCGAATCAGGCGTCACCATGCGCCATGACGCCAGATTGTCCAGCGCCGTGCCCCAAAGCACCGCTTTTTTGCCGCCAGCATTCATGGCAATGTTGCCGCCAATGCACGATGCTTCGGCTGACGTCGGATCGACCGCAAACACATAGCCGCCGCGCTCGGCAGCATCCGCCACGCGCTGCGTGACCACGCCTGCTTCCGTCCAGACCGTGGCCACTGGCCTGGGCAATCCGGGCAGCGACACCATCTCGACCTCGGTCATGGCTTCAAGTTTTTCAGTGTTGATGACCGCAGACTTCCAGGTTAGTGGAATCGCACCGCCGGTGTAGCCCGTGCCGCCGCCACGCGGGACAATCGTCAGCCCCAGGTCAATACAGCCCTTGACCAGCCCGGCCATTTCAACTTCGGTGTCGGGCGTGAGCACGACAAACGGGTACTCGACGCGCCAGTCGGTGGCGTCCGTCACGTGCGAGACACGCGACAGCCCGTCGAACTTGATGTTGTCCTTGAGCGTCAATTTGCGCAGCTTGCGCTCCGTCAGGCGACGCAGGTCGTACATGGCTTCAAACGACGTGGCAAAACGACTGACCGCGTCCTGCGCAGCCTGCAAAAGCTCGCCCACGATGGCGTCACGCTGGCTGTCCACCGCAGGGGTGCGGCGTTTTTCCACTTCACCGAGCCGATGCTGCAGGGCTTCGACCAGCAACTTGCGGCGCTTGGGATTGTCCAGCAGGTCGTCCTGCAAATACGGGTTGCGCTGCACCACCCACACATCGCCCAGCACCTCGTACAGCATGCGCGCAGACCGGCCTGTCTGGCGCTCGCCGCGCAGCTGGTTGAGCAGATCCCAGGCCCGGATGCCCAGCAGGCGAATGACGACTTCACGGTCCGAAAACGACGTGTAGTTGTAAGGAATTTCGCGGATGCGGGCTTCTTCATGCTTGAGGTCACCAAAGGAGGTGGCGTCAAAAGCGGTCAGTTCTTGGAGGGTAGTAGGGGCGTTCATCTTGAGATTCAGCGGTTGTTGACGGCTGTGGGCGGCGTGATGGCCGTGTTGCAAACCCGGACATGCCTGTGTGGCTTGATATTATCGCAGCGCTGCTGCTGGCAACGAAGCCGGGAAAATGCCCTCATGGAAACCCCGCTTGTTCAAACGTCGCCACACCGTTTAAATCGCACTGTCACAAACAGGTCTTACAGTGCCGGGTCAACTTTATATCTATCTGGAGTCTTTATGAAACGTCGATTTGCCGCTACCGCACTGGCCACCTTGGCCACCGCTGCAGCTTTCCTTCCCGTCGCCAGCTACGCCCAAACTGAAATCCAGTGGTGGCATTCCATGACCGCCGTCAATGGCGAATGGGTCAATGACCTGGCCAAGGACTTCAATGCCAGCCAGAAAGACTACAAAATTGTGCCGACCTTCAAGGGCACCTATGACGAGTCCATGACAGCGGCGATCGCGGCCTTCCGGGGCGGCAATGCACCCAACATCCTGCAGGTGTTTGAAGTCGGCACCGCCACCATGATGGCCAGCAAGGGCGCGATTGTGCCGGTGGCTCAGGTCATGAAAGATGCAGGCTACAAATTCGACCCCGCCGCCTACATTTCAGCCGTGGCCGGTTACTACACAGCACCGAACGGCCAGATGTTGAGCTTTCCGTTCAACAGCTCAACCACCGTGTTTTACTACAACAAGGACGCCTTCAAGGCAGCCGGCTTGCCGACTGATAAGGCACCCTCGACCTGGCCGGAAGTCGTACTGGCAGCAGCCAAGCTCAAGGCGTCCGGTCACAAATGCCCGTTCACCACCGCCTGGCAGGGTTGGACCCAGCTGGAGAGCTTTTCCAGCTGGCACAACGTCGAGTTCGCCAGCAAATCCAACGGCCTGGGCGGTATGGATGCCCGCCTGAAGATTGACTCACCGCTGCACCAGCGCCACATCGAAAACCTGGCCAACATGGCCAAGCAGGGCCTGTTTGTGTACAAGGGCCGCGGCAACGTGCCCGAGGCCAGCTTTATCTCCGGTGAGTGCGCCATGATCAACACCTCATCCGGCTTTTACGGCAACGTCGCCAAAAACGCCAAGTTTGGCTACGGCCTGGCACCCCTGCCCTACTATCCGGACGTGCCCGGCGCACCGCAAAACACCGTGATCGGCGGAGCCAGCCTGTGGGTCATGTCAGGCAAAAAACCAGCTGAATACAAAGGCGTTGCCGCGTTTTTCAACTATATTTCCAGCCCGGAAGTGCAGTCGGCCAGCCACAAGCGCACCGGTTACCTGCCAGTGACCACCGCGTCTTACCAGCTGACTGAAAAATCTGGTTTTTACAAGCAAAATCCGGGTACCGATGTGGCCGTGACACAGATGATCCGCAAGGTTACCGACAAGAGCCGGGGCATTCGCCTGGGCAATTACGTGCAGGTCCGTGCGATTGAAGACGAGGAACTCGAACAGGTCTGGAGCGGTAAAAAGTCTGCCAAGGAAGCCCTTGACAGCATTGTCCAGCGCGGCAATGAGCAGCTGGAGCGTTTCGAGAAAGCCAACAAGCGCTGAACACCAGACTTAAGAGGTAGAAAACAGAAAACCTTCAACGCAGAGGCGCAGAGAACGCAGAGTTGCGCAGAGGAGATCAAAAAATTCATTTTCCAACTCTGCGGCCCTCTGCGCTCTCTGCGTCTCTGCGGTAAGGAGCCCTTCTTCTCTTGAGCTTGTTAGTTATCTGTATATTAATCAAAACCACTGCCAGCCCAGGCAAAGCCTACACTGGCAGCTACTATTTTTATAGCATTTAATGGAAAAACGCGTCCTGTTCCGCTCTGTCTGGCTACCGTGGCTGCTGATTTCACCGCAGC
>JBBRMH010000100.1:0-14998 GCA_038230935.1 Burkholderiales bacterium
AACGAAGATTTGCCTAAAAAGGCCGTCTTTGGGAGTTTGGGCACGTAAAAACGAAGGAATCGAAGAAATTGGGGAAGTCTTCGTCAAGGAAAATGGCCATCTTTCATTGGGGAGCAGAGGTTTTCGGTCAGGCACTAGATATGATGTCGAAGCGCCCGTTAAATCGCCTTGAACAATCGATATAAACCATCCTATTTGCATTCAACCCATGACCTTACATCTTCTTCCTGCCAGCGTTGAGACCTGCCACTGGGGTCTTTTTGACGCCAGGATTGCGCCTGTGCTGCGTGTGCAAAGCGGTGACCGTCTGACGGTAAACACAGTCAGTGGCGGCCCTGACGTGCTGCCACCTGCAGGCCAGTTCCATATTCCGCCAGAGCTGGCGGACATCCATGCGCGCACGCCGCGCCACGTACCCGGTCACATTCTGACGGGCCCAGTGTTTGTGGAGGGTGCAGAGCCGGGCGACATGCTGGAAATACGCATCATTGACGTCAGGTTGCGGCAGGACTGGGGCTACAACTTCATTCGTCCGCTGGCAGGCACGTTACCTGCCGAGTTTGATACCTACCGCCTGATGAATATTCCCCTGGATTGTGAGCGCATGGTGGGCCGCTTGCCTTGGGGGCTGGACCTGCCACTACACCCGTTTTTTGGCGTGATGGGGGTCGCGCCCCCCGAACACTGGGGCCGGATCAGCACCATCATTCCGCGGGCTCACGGCGGCAATCTGGACAACAAGGAGCTACGTCCGGGAAGTTCGCTGTTCCTGCCTGTCCACGTACCGGGTGCGCTGTTTTCTTGTGGCGATGGCCATGCAGCGCAGGGCGACGGCGAAGTATGCACAACTGCCATTGAAACAGCATTGCAAGGCACCTTCGAGCTGGTCGTTCACAAAAATACAGCACTGGGTTATCCACGCGCCGAAACGCCCACGCACTACATCACCATGGGCATGGCACCCACGCTGGACCAGTGCATGGACATGGCGCTGCGCGACATGATTGTGCTGCTCACCGAACGCGGCCTGTCGCGCGAGGATGCCTATACCCTGTGCAGCCTGGGGGTTGACTTTCGCATCACGCAAACTGTCAATACCCACCGTGGTGTGCACGCCATGCTACCCAAGGGGCTGGCTCCGCCGATGATCTCGTCCTGACCCTTCTGTAGAGCACACTGCGACCGAATCGAAAGTGCACTGTATTCGCAAGCAGTTGACTTTTGGCACTCCCGCTGAATCATGCCTGCATTGGAAACCGCGTACCCCACGCCAGCTGCTCTTCAACCCACAGCGCGGTTTCCAGCAAGGTCCTGTCATGTCCCCAGGGGCTGACAAGCTGCACGCCCAGCGGTAACCCGCCATCTGACAGCGCTGCAGGCACCGAAATAGCCGGGGCACCGAACAGCGTAAAAGGTGTGCAAAAGGCTGCGTCACCTGTTGCGTCCAGGCCCAGTGGTGCCTCACCAAACGCTGGTGCTGTCAACACCGCATCGAAGGGCTGCATATAGGCTGCAAAAGCCTGGGTCAGCGTTTGCTGGTCTTTCAACGCCTGGATGTAATCGAGTACGGGGATGGCTTGGCCTCGCGCTACCAGTTCCAGCGAGGACTGGCTGATGCGTGGCGGATTTTCATCGGCCAAGTGTGCATTGACAGCAGCACCTTCAGCATCGCACAGGGTTTGCGCCACAGACCATGTGGTGTTGAAAAACTCAGGCCACTCCAGCCATGTGAGCGTCGCACCCGCAGCTTCCAGCTGCTGCGCCGTACGCTCTATCAAGTCCTGCTGCTCGCGGCTTGAACGCTCCCACATGGATGTGCGCAGCACCACAATGCGCGGCGGCCTGGCAGCTTTTGCAATTGACCACACGGGCGCGGCTACTGGCAAGCGCGGAAAATCGAGTCCGTCGTTCGCTGTCAGCAGCGACGCTACAAAGGCCGCATCAGTTACATGACGGGCAAGGATACCCACATGGTCCAGGCTGTGCGCCAACTCATAGACGCCTGTGCGGGGAATCGAGCCGTAACTTGGCTTGTAACCCACCACGCCGCAAAACGCGGCTGGCCGAACCACCGAGCCCAGCGTCTGCGTTCCCAGCGCCACTGGAACACATCCTGCCGCAACTGCCGCTGCCGAGCCACTCGATGACCCGCCCGGCGTGTGCGACAAGTTCCATGGGTTGCGCGTCTTGCCAGGATGACGCCAGGCAAACTCGGTGCTGACGGTCTTGCCAAACATCACGGCCCCGGCATCGGCCAGCGCCTGCACAACCCATGCCGATTGTTGGGGCACATGGCCACGAAAGGCTGCCGAGCCCATTTCAGTAGGCACGCCACGCGTGGCAATCACGTCTTTGATGCCTACCGGCATACCACCCATGGGGCCGCCCGCTGGCAGCAGGCTCGCCTGGCGTACGGCATCTTCGTCAAAGTGGATGAAAGCACCCAGCTGTGGCTCGACCGCATGCATCCGGTCCAGGCAACTGTTGACATAGTCCGTGGCTGTGAAGTCGCCTCTGGATATAGACGTTAGAGCTTCAACAAGACCCAATTTATAAAGAGACATGGGAGATGGTTTGGTTAATCGCCAGCGTCTTTTTTTTAACTACAGCTGGAGAAAGTGGTTATACAAATCGGAAAGCCCAGGCTAACAAAAACATCCTGAACGTAGCAACCATGGACAGGTCTGTGCCTGCTATCTGGCCAGCACTTCTTTCGGAATATTCACCAGAAAATCAGTGAGCCCCTTGGCGTCGCTGGCAGGGCGCATGTGGGCCAGCATGGCTACAGCAGCAGCTTCAGGACTGTTGACCATGAAAGCATCCACAATTTTCTGATGTTGCTCGAATGACGCCCTGATCTGGCCCAACGCACCAAAAGCATGCCGCCGGTAATAACCCGTGCGAGCCCGCATTCGCAAGACCTCCTGACGAAGGTACGGATTTCGTGTGGCGTGGTAGATCAGCTCATGAAACTGCAAATTGCTCTCCTGCCAGCCGGCGAAGTCATCGGCGTCAGCCACTGCCCGGCTTTGTTTGTGATGCGCAAAAATCGCCTTGCGCTCTTCCTGCGTCATTCGCTGACATGCGAGCCGGACGGCTACGCCTTCAACTTCAGCCAACAACTCCCACAAACACAGCAGCTGCTGCAGGTCCATTTTTGCAACGACCATACCGCCCCGAGGCAAACTGCTCAGCATGCCTTGAGCCTGAAGTTGAATCAAAGCTTCACGAATAGGTGTGCGCGAGACACTGTACTTGGCAGCAATTTCTGCCTCATCAATGGAATCTCCCGGCAACAACGAGCCTTCCCGGATTGCGTTTTCGACCTCTCTGCAGATTTTGTCGCTGACCTTGGTGAACTTTTCACTGCTTTGCATCGCGAGAGTTTCCCACATTGATTTATATGTTTGTAGTGTGCATAATAATATTTATAAGTTTTAAGAAAATACAAAATGCCACAACCAATTTTGTCCACATTGCCATTTCCTGAAGGTCTCCTGCCTTCTGTTGGAACCGGTTTTGCTGACGGAATTTTTTGTAATCGTCAAAAAGCATTCACTGCGAGCGAGGCGCGCAGCATCGTCAAAACCCTTGAACGCCTTCAACCCACGGCCCTTGAAGCCATAGCGAGCGTCGCAAACAGCAAGGCAACACCGCTGGCCCAGAATGATTTTTTCTCGACTCTTGTGAAACTGTCAAATGTCTGAGCTGCCCGCCACCTTGACTCAGCTGCAGCAGATGATCGCAAGCGGTGACCTGTCTGCAAAGGTGGCTGTCAAGCTTCAACATCAAAGGCTGAAAACGCTCGATACCGGCTTTCATGCAGCGATTCACATCATGGCCGATGAGGGTAACGCTGACCCCATGTGCGCAGGGCCTCTTGCAGGCATAGGCCTGGCGCACAAAGATATCTTCAACCTGGCAGGATTCAGGCCCGGAGTCGGGCACGATACCGGTAGCTCATTGCCAGAGCTGCCGCCCGCTGTAGCCATTACGCGGCTGGAAGCAGCTGGCGCAACAACGCTCGCAACACTTGCCATGGCGGAATATGCCTGTGGCGCGACAGGCGACAACCCCAGGTTCGAGCGCTGTGTTAACCCACTCAATGCATGCGCCATGGTAGGTGGCTCATCCAGCGGCAGTGCAGTCGCCGTGGCTGCAGGTATGGTTTATGGCTCTCTGGGTACAGACACATTGGGCTCTGTGCGTATTCCTGCCGCGACATGTGGTTTGCTGGGGCTCAAGACGACCCACGGCCTGATACCCCTTGATGGCGTCTACCCTCTGGCTTCCTCTCTGGACAGCATAGGCATCATCACGCGCACTTCTGCCGACGCAAGGCAGTTGCTGGACATTGTGGCTGACAGAGGCCTGCTGCGCCCCGCCAGTGCAAGGCCTTGGCGCGTCAAGGCCTGGCTGCCTGCTACTGGACTGCATGGCGACGTTGCTGCCGCACTTGAATCATTCATGCGCAAGTGCGAAGCCAGTCAGTGGCCAAGCACCTGGCCGGAGCACCAGCGTCTGAGCCGACTCGCAGAGATTGTGATGCACACAGAAGCGGCCTGCACACACCGGCAAAGCCTGCTGGCCTGCACTGCGCCAACTGCTGTTGAGAACATCGCATTGGCTGGATTGGCCATGCCGCCAGCGTGGTGCGACGCAGCACTGGCTGACCGTGGCTGCCAGGCACAAGAGTTCGTATCTGAACACCTGCAGGCACATGACTTGCTGTTACTGCCCGCACTGCCGCAGCCCATACCCGACTGGGACCAAGTGGTGCCAGGCAGTCCCGGTTTTGACGTCAGGCAGCTGCTGGCACTTCACGCTTACATGGGCTTTGTGAATTACCTTGGGTTTCCTTCATTGGTCTTTCCCGTGGCGCAGGATGCACGTGGCCTGCCCATCAGTGTTCAGGTGATTGCAAAACCCTTCCATGAGATCGACCTGCTGGCTTTCGCTGAAAAGAATGAAATGCACAGCGCAGCCTCCAAGGCTTTCACACAACAGTTTCTTCACCAGGATTAATCAGCCCATGCCCAAAATTCAGGCATCTACAGCGCTATCGAGATTTCGCGTCCTTGACCTGTCGCGCGTCAGGGCAGGCCCCAACTGTGTGCGAATGCTGACGGATTTTGGCGCTGATGTCATCCGCATTGAGCCCCCGCCCGGCGTAGATCCGAACGAAGCCATGTTTGCAGCCAATCGGCGCGGCGGTGACTTTCAAAATATCAACCGCAACAAGCGGTCCATGACGCTGAACCTCAAAAAACCTGGAGCGATTGCTGTCTTGATGCGCCTGGTCAAGGACGCTGATGTACTGGTAGAAAACTGGCGGCCCGAGGTCAAGCACAAGCTGGGTCTGGACTATGACTCGCTGGCCAAAATAAACCCGCGCATTGTTCTTGCCAGTATCTCCGGTTTTGGGCAGGATGGTCCTATGGCTTCGCGTCCGGGTTTTGATCAGATTGTCCAAGGCATGGGTGGCCTGATGTCCGTGACAGGGCTGCCGGGTTCCGGCCCGGTGCGCGCGGGGCTGGCCGTGGCAGACATGAGCGCAGGTCTGTACACCGCTCTGGGCATACTGACTGCGCTGCTGGAGCGCGAAGTCTCGGGCAAGGGCCAGTGGGTGCATGCGTCGCTGCTGCATTCACAAATAGCCATGATGGACTTCCAGATGGCGCGTTACCTCAACGATGACGACTTGCCGGTACAGGTCGGTAACGACCACCCGACCAGCAGCCCCATGGGTTTGTTTGAAGCCAGTGACGGCGTTTTCAACCTGGGCGCTTCAGGAGAAGGCAACTGGGTACGCTTGTGCAAGCTGCTGGTGCGTGATGACTGGCTGCAGGACCCGGGCTATGCAACAGAGCCGCTGCGCGTGCAAAACCGCGATCGCCTGACACCAGCGCTGGCAGACGTATTCCGTCACCGCAGCGTACAGGCGTGGGTGGGCATGCTGAACGATGCGGGGATTCCTGCCGGGCCGGTCTATACAGTCCCTCAGGTATTTGAAGATGAGCAGGTGCAGCACCTGGGTGTGACGAGTTCACTCATGACGGACTTTGGCAAGGAGATGCACTACATCACCCAACCGGTCACCTTGGCCCGCACGCCATCCAAAGTGGTGGCACAGGCACCGAACTGGGGCCAGCACACGGACGAGGTACTGGAAGAGGCCGGCTACTCGGCAGAAGACATACGGCAGTTCCATGCCGATGCGGTGGTCTGAAAGCCATGGCAAACGTTGCCCATGTCATTGAAGGCCATGTGGCCACCATCACGCTGTCCAACCCTGAACGCTACAACGCGATGTCGCTCGCCATGTGGAACGGTCTGGGCGATGCACTCAATACGCTTGGTGTCAACTCACAAGTCAGGGTGCTGGTGCTACGCGGCGACGGTGAGCGGGCATTTGTATCAGGCGCTGATATTTCTGAATTCAATACGCAGCGCAACACAGACGCAGGTGTGGCTAACTATGAGGCGGCGGTAGCGCGCGCGCAGGCTGCACTCAAGGATTTCCCGCGCCCGGTGATTGCGGCCATCAGCGGCATTTGCTATGGCGGCGGTCTGGGTTTGGCGTTGTCTTGCGATCTTCGCTATGCCGCCCCCAATGCGAAGTTCCGCATGCCGGCTGCACGCTTGGGCCTGGGTTATACGCTGGCAGGTTTGCAGCGCATGGTGGCCATATTGGGCATCGCCAGGACAGCCGAGATGTTTTATACCGCACGCGTGATTGGCGCCGCACAGGCTGAACATTTTGGTTTGCTCAATGCGCTGCATGACGATGTGTTCACGCATACCGCGCAAATCGCAGCTGAAATCGCAGCCAATGCCCCGATGACAGTGGCTGCTGGCAAGCTCGCCCTGAACACCTTGTTCGATGGTGTGGACGATGCTGGCGCAAAAGCTGTGGATGCGGCCGTAAAAGCGTGCTTTTCAAGTGAAGACTATGCGGAGGGTCGCAAGGCTTTTGCTGACAAACGCGCACCTGTATTCAAGGGCAGCTGAAACAGCTATTGCCAGATGTTTGAGTTTTTTCCTCTTCTTTTTCTTTTCCCTTTGCCTCTTTAACCTTAAACAGAACGGAGCGTTGACGATGAAACCCAGTACCGCTATCACGGCCATCCTCATGGTCGCCATCACCACGGTCGCCCATGCCATCGGCCCTGCGCCCGCACCCCTGGCCCAGCGCGAGACGCTGACAGTGGGGTTTGTCAAGGTGGGTCATCTCTCGCCCATGCTCAACATCGAGGAAGAACTTAAAAAGTTCAATATCGACGTCAAGCGTGCAGAGTTTGTGCGTTACGCTGATGCGCGTACGGCTTTGTTGTCGAACTCGGTGGACGTTTCAGCCGTTGGCCCAGGCGATCTGGCCATTGCTGCATCACAGGGCAGCAAAAACCTGATTGGCCTGACCGGTGTAGGCGGCTCAGCCAAGAACCTGGTGGTGCGAAAGGGTGTGGTCATCAATGACTGGAAAGACCTGGCGGGTAAGAAAATCGGTATCGCACCGGGCTCTGCCGTCTGGTTTCAGTGGGCCATGACCATGATCGAAAAAGGTATTCCATACAACACATTCACGCCTGTCAATATTCAGGGTGGCGGCACAGCCTTTCTCCAGGCACTCAAGCGCGGCGATATTGACGCGATGGTGTTGTGGGAGCCGTTTGAGTCACAAGCTGTCGCAGAAGGTGACGCTTACTTTGCAAAAGGCCTTGAGTACAGCCAGGCCAAGTCGGTCGGTGCAGAGCTGGGCATGCTGGCTGCCTCCCGCGAAGCCATGACCAACAGGAAAGAAGCGATTCGCCGCTTTATGTGGGTCTACCTCAATGCCGAGGAACAAATGCTCAAGAACAACGACCTGTTCGCGGAGGCTTATTCGAAATACACCGGCTTGCCACTGGCGGTGACCAAGGAATCGTCCAAAATCATCAAACTGGGCGGCGTGCTGACAAAAGAGCAGGTCAGACTGCAGGCTGATGCTGCGTTCAAGCAGGGCATTGTCTTGAAGGACGTGTCTGCCGAAGCCGCTGCACTTTATGACGACTCCATGGCCCGCGAGATCAAACGTTAACCAGCCTTGATGGGCGTCAACTACAGGCCAAAGTCATGAAGCATTCGGAGCGTTTCAAACAACTCCTATTGGGGGCCGTTGTGCCTGTGGCCGTGCTGGTCTTCTGGCAGATTGCAGGAAGCCGCCCGGACATGGCAGGTATTGTGCCCACGCCGCTGGCTGTGCTGGAGGGCTGGAAAACATGGGTGTTTGGCGCATCAGGTGGCATGGGCCTGAATGCTTACCAGGGCACCTGGTTGTCGAACGTTCAGTACTCTGGCATGCGCGTGATTCAGGGCTTTGTACTCGCTGCCCTGCTGGGCGTGCCGCTGGGGCTGATCATTGGCTGGAGCCGCCTGGGTTCTCGCCTGTTTGACCCTGTCATTCAGGGTTTGCGCCCCATCCCGATCACGGCCTGGTTGCCGTTTTCGATTGCGCTCTTCGGCATTCGGGATATGGGCTCTATCTTTCTGATTTTTCTGGGCGGTTTTTATGCCATCGTCGTCAACACCACGCAAGGCGCGCGCGATGTAGAACGCAATCTGATGCGCGCGGCCATGATGATGGGTGCCACACGCAGTCAACTGTTGCGCCGCGTGGTGTTTCCTTCGGCCATGCCATCCATTTTTACCGGCCTGCGTATTGGCCTGGGTATCTCATGGACGGCGGTGATCGTCTCTGAGATGGTGGCTGTCAAGTCTGGCCTGGGCTATGTATTGTGGGACGCTTACTACGTCGGACGCATGGACATCGTCCTGGCTGACATGGTGTCCATAGGCATCATGGGTTACCTGAGCGACCGTTTGATTGTGTTCGCAGAGCAGCGTGTGTTGCGCTGGCGCATTCTCCAGAACCATTGAGCCGATTGGGATTTATGTCCGCCATCAAGATAGAAAAACTCGACAAGACCTACCCGGCGCAACCCCCCGTGCATGCGCTGGACAAAATTGACCTCGATGTCCACGCTGGAGAGTTTGTCGCGCTGCTCGGCCCGTCGGGCTGTGGCAAATCAACACTCCTCAATCTGGTCGCAGGCTTTGAGCAAGCCAGCGGCGGCTCACTGACGGTTCACGGCCAGGCCGTTGAAAAGCCGGGGCCAGATCGCGGGGTGGTGTTTCAGGAGGCCGCATTGTTCCCGTGGTTGAGTGTTTGGGAAAACGTTGTTTTTGGTCCAAAGACCCAGGGGCTCAAGGCCAGTGACTATGAAGCGCGCGCCCATGACATGCTGCGTATTGTGGGGCTGTCCGACTTTAAAAACCACCTGCCTGTGCAGCTGTCCGGTGGCATGCGCCAGCGCGTGGGCATTGCGCGCATTTTGACGCTGGGCTCCAGGGTGCTGCTGATGGACGAGCCTTTTGGTGCGCTGGATGCGCAGACGCGCCTGACCATGCAGGAGCTGCTGCTCAGCGTGTGGCAGCAGCTCAAGCCGACGATTGTGTTTGTCACGCATGACATTGATGAAGCAATATTTCTTGCTGACACGATTTACGTGATGTCCGCCCGCCCTGGGCGCATACAGGCGCGCATGCACGTTCCCCTGGCGCGCCCACGCACGATTGAAGACACCACATCAGAGGGCTTCAACACCATGAAACGCAACATCCTCCAGCAAATCCGCCACTGAAAATACTTACCATGGCCAACCCCCGTATTGCCTACCGCTTCTCTGATGAGGGGCCGCCCCTCACACCACCCACCAGCGGAAACATCCTGGTTCATCTGGTGGTCAACGTTGAGCACTGGGCGTTTGATGCCCCCATGCCGCGCACCATCATCACGCCGCCGCATGGCAAGGAGACCGTGCCCGACGTGCCCAACTTCAGCTGGGTGGACTACGGCATGCGGGCCGGCCTGCCGCGCATCATCGAGGCCATCAGCGCTCGCGGCCTGACGGCCTCCACCAGCTTCAACGCTGGCGTCATCCACGCTTATCCCCGTGCGGCAGAAGCCATGCGCATGGCACGTTGGGAGTTCATCGGGCACGGCGTTCACCAGAAATCATTGAACCATGCGGGTGCCGCAGAAGACGTTATCAAGACCAGCCTGGACATGATTGAAGCCTTTACCGGCGCACGACCGCGCGGCTGGCTGGGGCCTGGCCTGCGTGAAAGCCACACGACGCCAGAAAACCTCAAGGCCGCTGGCGTTGACTATGTGTTTGACTGGGTGGTTGACGACCTGCCCAACTGGATGACAACCGCCCGGGGCCCGCTGCTGAGCCTGCCCTACAACCTCGAACTCAATGACTCCATCATCTATGCTGTTGAGAAACACTCGTCAAATGAAATGTTGCAACGCGTGCGCGACACACTGGCGCTGTTTGTGCGGGAAGCTGTGAAACGACCGCGTGTACTCACCCTTGGCCTGCATCCCCACCTGATCGGTGTGCCGCACCGTTTTGGCTCTTTCGAGAAGATGCTGGATTTGCTGATGACCACACCAGGCGTGTGCTTCGTGCAGGGCCACGACATTGCCGACTGGTACACCGCCCAGGTTCCGGCACCTCACCCCTGATATTTGACATTGACAACAGAAAGCAAACCCTATGAATCTCAAACTTCAAGGCTGCCGTGTACTGGTCACCGGCAGCTCCAAGGGCATAGGCCTGGCCATTGCCACTGCGTTTGCGCGTGAAGGTGCTTTACCCGTGATCGTTTCACGTACCGCCAGCGCTCTTGAAGGCGCGCTGGCAGCCATCCAGCAGGAAACCGGTATGGCTGCACACGCAGTCACCGCAGACCTGGCCACTCAGGAAGGCATCAAAACCCTGCTTGCACAGGTCGGCGAGATAGACATTCTGGTCAACAATGCGGGCGCGATTCCGGGCGGTTCGCTGGCGGATGTAGGCGACGACAAGTGGCGACTGGCCTGGGAACTCAAGCTATTTGGCTACATCAACCTTGTGCGTGAAGTGCTGCCTGTGATGGAAAAACGCGGTCATGGTGTGATCGCCAACATCATCGGCATGGCTGGCGCTGCACCGCGTAACGAATACATTTGCGGCTCGACAGCCAATGCGGCCCTGATAGCATTTACGCAAGCTGTGGGCGCTGCAAGCCCAAGACACGGCGTGCGGGTTTTCGGCATCAATCCTTCACCGACGCGCAGCGACCGCATGGAGGGCATGCTGCGAGCCCAGGCCGCCAAAAAGCTCAATGATGAGAACCGCTGGATGGAGCTGACGACTGGCCTGCCTTTTGGCCGCCTGACCGAGCCTGCAGAAATTGCAGACCTGACCGTTTTCAGCTGTTCGCCGCTGTCGGCTTACCTCTCAGGTACGGTAATCAATGTCGACGGTGGGCAGATGTATGCCAGCCCTCTGTAACAACCCGTCACTTCAAGGCTTTGAGTTCTCATGATTCAGCAAAAAAAACACAAGCATGCGTTGGCCGCCCTCCGCGATGGCGCACGCTCCATCAGTCTGATGGGTAAACATGCATTGGGCATTCAAGGGACGCACCGAACATGAGCGACCTCACTGGCCAGACACAACCACTGGAACAATGGGTAGGTCGTACCCAAACCGTCACAGACACCATCAGTCCGGTACAAGCGCGGCAGATGGCCGCCACGCTGGACGATGCAGCCCGCATAAAAGACCCGGCGCTGTCACCTTTGCCTGCGGGCTGGCACTGGCTGTATTTCAACCCGATAGAAGTCCAGTCAAAACTGGGTGGTGACGGCCATCCGGCACGCGGTGAATTTCTACCGCCGGTAGAGTTGCCGCGCCGCATGTGGGCAGGTGGCCGACTGGAATGGACGCGTGCCTTCAAGGTGGGAACCGACGTTCAAAAAAGGTCTGAGATCGTCCAGGTATCCCGCAAATCCGGGCGAAGCGGCGACATGGTTTTTGTCACTGTTGTACACCTCTACACAGACAGTGAAGGCCCGCTGCTGCGTGAAGAGCACGACATCGTTTACCGCGACAGCCAGTCACCTGCTGAAAAACTGAGTCTTGCAGGGGTAGCTGCAAAAATCTCTGACTGGCAAGCTGCAGCACCGGTATTTGAACGCACAGGCGAGCACTTCAAGGCTGTAGCGGCAGACGCCGTGATGCTGTTTCGTTATTCAGCAGCAACTTTCAACGGCCACAGAATCCATTACGACGCTGATTACTGCCGCGAGGTCGAGGGCTATCCAGGTCTGGTGGTGCATGGACCGCTCATTGCGACCTTGCTGCTGGGGTTTGTAGAAAAACAGATTGCACCTGAGCGCTTTATCAAAACCTTTCATTTCAGGGCCAACCGCCCGACTTTTGATCTGGGCAACTTTCACCTGCACGCATCAAAAGGCAACACAATCAACACCCTGAATGTCTGGGCGACCAACAACATGGGTCAAGTCGGTGTCGAGGGATTCATCACACTTTTCTAAATCTTCCAGGCATTCTGAATAGGGGAAAGCATAAAACGCTCGCACAAAGTGAGCCCATCCCTTCCTGGATGACCACCCACACATGAACGTATCTGAAGCTTGTATGACAAGCTTCAGCTGCAGCTCCAGGAAACACCGTTCGACAAGATGTACGAACGCCACCAATTTTCACCCACACTTGTTCAATTTGAAGGATCAAACCCATGGCAAACATCACTTATCTAGGCACTGGCCTGCTGGGCAGCGCATTCGCAGAGGCCGCAGCCAAACGCGGCGACAAGGTCACCGTCTGGAACCGGACTCCTGACAAAGCTGAAGCGCTCAAGGCCTTTGGTGTGATGGTCGCTGCAACGCCCGCCGATGCTGTTCGGCAGGCTTCACGGGTTCACCTCATCCTCAAGGATGATGCAGTAGTCGAAGAGGTGCTGGCAGCTGCACGTCCGGCGCTCTTGCCTGGCACGCTGGTGCTGGACCACACCACCACGCTGCCAGTCAGTACCGCTGCTCGCGCCATGCGGCTCAACTCAGAAGGTGTGAACTACCTGCATTGCCCGGTCTTCATGGGGCCTGCAGCAGCCCGCGCTGCTCAGGGCTCGATGATGGTAGCGGGGCCACAAGCCCTGTTTGAGCAGGCCAAAACCGAACTGGCGCGGATGACGGGCCGGCTGGAATATCTGGGGGAGCGTGCCGACCTGGCAGCAGTGCACAAGCTGTTTGGCAATGCCATGATCATCTCCATGTCCTGTATCGTCGCCGATATACTGACTATCGCCAAGGCCAGCGGCGTCCAGGGGGAAGATGCGATCAACCTTCTGGGGCTGCTGGACCTCAATGCCATGGTTGCCGGGCGAGGCAAGAAGATGGCACAGGGTAACTTTTCGCTGAGCTTTGAGCTGGCCATGGCGCGCAAGGATGTACGGCTGATGCTGGAGACCACCGGCGATCTGCCCATGTCTGTGCTGCCAGGCATAGCGCAGCGCATGGACCAGCTCATAGCCCAGGGGCATGGCACCGAAGATGCGACGGTGGTCGCAAGACACGCCCTGCAGTAACCCTCTCGGGGACTGAGGCGCTGACCCATCAGCACGATCAGCAGGTTGCCGGTTGGCCACAATGTAGCTGGTGCCTCGCACCGGCTTTGCTTTCAAGACGCGCGCATGCTGCCTGCTGATTCATCGCTTGTATCAGGGGAAGACATGGGTTGAAGAGGCATGAATCGGGGAGCTGGTGCGATGTGGACGGCGCCAGTATCGCTACGGCGATAAGTGCTTCGTGCCAGATTATGCGGATGGTAGATAGCTTCTTCAAGACTCAGTACGGGCGCAAAGCACACATCCGTTTCTCCCAGCAAACGCTCCCAGTGTGCGCGCGGCTGGCTGGCAAACAGGGTCATGATTCGTTCTTTCAGCTCTGACCAGGTATGGATGTTGTACTGCTGGCGAAGGTCCACGTCCGCCAGGCCGAGTTTTTCAATCAGCTGCGCATAAAACTGCGGCTCCAGCGCACCAAGCGTGATGTAGCCGCCGTCGGCGCAGCGGTACACGTCATAGAAGGGCGAATCATGAAACGGACTGGGGCGTGGGCTATCGAGCTGACCGCTGCTGCGAATCCATTGCGCGATCCCGCCCAACATGGCCACGATGTCAACAATCGCGGCATCCACCACGCGCCCCTGGCCGCTGCTGCGTGCGTCCAATATGGCACAGACCATGCCGAAAGCCAAACCCAGCGCGCCGCTGGCATCGCCGACCACAGTCGGTGCAATGATGGGGCGTTCGCCCCGGTGCGCCGAAAGCGACAGCAGGCCGGTGAGCGCCACGTAGTTCAGATCGTGCCCGGCCACCTGTGCCAACGGCCCAGTCTGGCCCCAGCCGGTCATGCGGCCAAAGACGATGCGTGGGTTGACTTCGGCGCAATCAGCTGGCCCCAGTCCCAGGCGTTCCATCACGCCGGGACGATTACCTTCGATCAGGGCGTCGGCCCGCGCCACCAGCGCCAAGGCTTCCTGTCGGGCTGCGTCCTGCTTCAAGTCCAGCACAACCAGAGTCTTTCCGTGCCGCATGGGGTTCTCGGCGCTGCCGCCCAGCTGCGCCGCCACAGCGCCTTGTTGCGGGCGGGCGATCACCGTCACATCGGCACCCATGTCAGCCAGCATGCGCGCAGCAAGCGGGCCAGGGCCGATGCCCTCGAACTCAACAATGCGCACGCCTGCAAGTGGTGCGTTCAGGGGGGCCGTCATGCGCCAAGCCTTCGCGCAATCAGGTCTTTCATGATCTCGGTGGTGCCGCCATAGATACGCTGGATGCGGGAGTCCGCGTAGAGCCGCGCAATCGGGTACTCGGCCATATAGCCGTAACCGCCGAACAGTTGCAGGCACTCGTCGGTCACCTTGCATTGCTGCTCAGTACACCACCACTTGGCCATATAGGTGTCAAGTCCCGCCTGTTCATAAACCCGTTTAACAAAAAGTTCTGGTTTTCTGCGTTGCCAGTCTTTAAGCGCCTGCACCGGTGATTGATGGTGCAGCGCACGCTGAGGGATGTGGTGGTTGTAGGTCTTCAGGTAAAG
>JBBRMH010000101.1:0-14787 GCA_038230935.1 Burkholderiales bacterium
CACAGCGCCACGTGGCAGACTCGATCACGACACTGCGCCTGCGCTTGAGTGCAGCGCTCGCAAGAACCCTGGGCCACTGCCCACACTGCAGCTGGAGTGGTCAGAGATTTAATTTATGACACAGTAAGATTAACAGTCATACAGTTTTTGTGTGTACGGCTTTTTCATGATCACGTAATTCATTGATGTCAAAAGAGAATTCTCTAACTATCCCCACTGAGGCGGCATTTTCAGGCCACACGCCCATGATGGCCCAGTACCACGCCATCAAGGCAGAGTACCCGGACACGCTGGTGTTCTACCGCATGGGTGACTTTTACGAGGTGTTTTATGCCGATGCTGAAAAGGCCTCGCGCCTGCTTGACATCACGCTGACGCGGCGCGGGCAGTCTGCCGGTGAGCCGGTGGTCATGGCGGGCGTGCCTTTTCATGCGCTGGAAGGGTATCTCGCCAAGCTCATCAAGTTGGGCGAATCGGTGGCCATTTGTGAGCAGGTCGGTAATGTGGCCACCGCCAAAGGGCCGGTCGAGCGCAAGGTGGTGCGCGTGGTCACGCCTGGCACACTGACCGACACCGAACTGTTGAGTGACAAGACGGAATCGATTTTGCTGGCGATACACCAAAGAACAGACCCCGGCAAGCGCAACACCCTGGGGCTGGCGTGGCTGAGCGTGACGCAGGGTGAGATTCACTTGGCCCATGCTGCTCCTGACGACCTCGAAGCCTGGCTGGCCCGCATCGCACCCAGCGAGGTGCTCTACAACGTCGATGCCAGCAGCGCCTTCGAGCAGCGCATCAAGAGCATCAAAACCCTGCGCTGCGCCATCACAGCCCGCCCGGCCTGGCAATTTGATGCCGCGCTCGGCACGCGCCGCCTGCTCGAACAGCTCAAAGTCGCCTCGCTGGCCGCCTGGCATGCTGAAGAACTGAGTGATGCCCATGCAGCGGCATCGGCCTTGCTGGGCTATGCCGAACACACGCAAGGCCGGGCGCTGCCGCATGTGCAGGCACTCAGCGTGGTGCGCTCGGGCGAGCTGATCGAGCTGCCGCCCACCACCCAGCGCAACCTGGAACTCACGCAAACGCTGCGCGGTGAAGACTCGCCCACCCTCTTTTCATTGCTGGACACCTGCACCACCGGCATGGGTAGCCGCGCTTTGAAAAGCTGGCTGCTCAAGCCCCGCCGTGACCGGGCGCAGGCAGCAGCCCGCCTTGTGGCCATCGGTGATTTGCGCGGCGGCTTGCAGCAAACGCTGCGCGCCCAGCTCAAAGGCAGTAGCGATGTAGAACGCATCACAGCCCGCATTGCACTGCGCCAGGTCAGGCCCAGAGAACTTGTCGCGCTGCAGCTGACGCTACAAAAAACAGAGCACCTAGCGCACGTCAATGCTGCCCTGGGGCCACTTTTGCTTCGTATTTTTGAAGACCTGCAGCCGCCTGCTGACTGCGCTGCGTTGCTCAAGCACACCGTGCTCGACGAGCCTGCGGCGCTGATTCGCGATGGCGGTGTCATCAACCACGGCTGTGATGCCGATCTGGACGAGTTGCGCGGCATTCAAACCAACTGCGACGCGTTTTTGCTGGACCTGGAAGGCCGCGAAAAACTGCGCACCGGCATTGCCAATTTGCGCGTTCAGTTCAACCGGGTGCATGGTTTTTACATTGAAGTCACGCAAGGCCAGACGGGCAAGGTGCCCGCTGACTACCGCCGCCGCCAGACCCTGAAAAACGCCGAGCGCTACATCACGCCCGAGCTGAAAGCTTTTGAAGACAAGGCCCTGTCAGCCCAGGAGCGGGCTCTGGCACGCGAGAAGTTTTTATACGAACAGCTGCTTGACCAGCTGCAGGACTTTGTACCGGCCCTGAGCCGCCTGGCCCGCGCGCTGGCGTCGCTCGATGCGCTGTGCGCGCTGGCAGAACGCTCACTCACACTGAACTGGTCAGCGCCGGTGTTTGTCAAGGAGCCCTGCATTGACATCACGCAGGGCCGCCACCCGGTGGTTGAAGCCCGGCTGCTTGAAACCAGCGGTGCTGCCTTCATTGCCAACGACTGTCGCATGACTGGCAACAACGGAACAAGAGGCCAGGGCCGCATGCAGATCATCACCGGCCCCAACATGGGCGGCAAGTCCACCTACATGCGCCAGGTCGCGCTGATTGTGCTGCTGGCCAGCGTGGGCAGCTATGTGCCTGCCAGCAGCTGCCGTCTGGGGCCGATTGACGCGATTCACACCCGTATCGGTGCCGCTGACGATGTGGCCAACGCGCAGTCCACCTTCATGCTGGAGATGATTGAGGCAGCGCAGATTCTGCACACCGCCACACCGCATTCGCTGGTGCTGATGGACGAAATCGGGCGCGGTACCTCGACCTTTGACGGTCTGGCGCTGGCCGGGGGCATCGCCGCGCACCTGCACAACAAAACCCAGGCCTTCACGCTGTTTGCGACCCATTATTTTGAATTGACCGCGTTCCCGGCGAATCACCATGGTGCTGTCAACATGCACGTCAGCGCAGTAGAAGCGGCTAGCAACATCGTGTTTTTGCACCACATCGAGCCCGGCCCGGCCAGCAAAAGCTACGGTATTGCGGTGGCCAAGCTCGCCGGCATACCTGCAGGCGTGGTCAACCATGCCAGGCATGCCCTGCAAGCCCTGGAGGCGCAACAGCTCGATGCGCGTGCGCAGGTTGATCTGTTTGCAGCCCCACCAGAAGCGATTGATGTCGCGCAAAGCCCACTGGCCGAGGCATTGGGTAACATGGACCCCGACACGCTCAGCCCCCGCGAGGCGCTTGAAGCGTTGTACCGTTTGAAAAAATTGTCACTTCAGCCTTGACGTGGGTTTGCTGCAGGCTTGAACAGGCCTGGTGTGCAAGTTGCGAACACAGTCCCTCCACTTTTTGTTTTTCAAACCATTTTTATGACCTACTGCGTCGCCATCAAACTCAATGCCGGGCTGGTATTTTTATCAGACTCCCGCACCAATGCGGGTCTGGACCAGATCAGCACCTTCCGCAAAATGATCATTTATGAAAAGCCCAATGACCGTTTCATGGTGCTGCTGTCTGCGGGTAACCTGTCGATTTCACAGTCGGTGCGCGAAATTCTGCAAATCGAGCAGCTCAAGGACCACGAGGGAGGCCCGCCGATCACGATCTGGAACGCCAAAAGCATGTATGACGCTGCCCGCGTTCTGGGTTCAGCCATACGCCGCGTGCATGCGCGTGATGGGGAAGACCTGAGGCAATCGGGCGTTGATTTCAACGTCTCGCTGGTCTTTGGCGGCCAAATCAAGGGCGAAGGCATGCGCCTGTTTCAGGTCTATTCAGCAGGCAACTTCATTGAGGCCACACCCGAGACGCCCTACTTTCAGGTCGGTGAGTCCAAGTACGGCAAGCCGGTGCTGGACCGCGTGATCACGCCCGAAACACCGCTGGACGAAGCCGCCAAATGCGCGCTGGTGTCGATGGACTCCACCCTCAAATCGAACCTGTCTGTTGGCCTGCCACTGGACATGGTGGTCTATGAAGAGGGCAAGTTTCAAAGCAACCGGGTGGTCTGTATCGACCATGAGAACCCCTACTTTCGCATGCTGCATGACAACTGGGGCAAAAAGCTGCGTGAGGTGTTTGACAGCATTGAAGACCCGATGTGGACCGGCGGTGCAACGCAAGTGCCGCTGCTGACGCCGCTCACGCGCAACCAGCCCTTGAGAAAAATCACGTCGCCTGAAGAAAAGCTCATCTAGTGCCCAAAACTGCAAAACCGCTGATCATTTTTTCCCACGGCAACAGCTTTCCGGCCAGCACTTACGGTGTGCTGCTGCGCAATCTGGAGGCACGCGGCTTTCAGGTCAAGGCAATTGAGAAATTTGGCCATGACCCGGCTTACCCGGTGACCAGCAACTGGCCGCACCTGGTCCAGCAGCTGGCCGACTTCACTGCCAAAGAAGTGCTGGCCTCTGGCCAGGGCGCGTTTTTGGTGGGCCATTCGCTGGGCGGGTTTTTAAGCCTGATGTGCGCTGCCAGCCACCCTGAACTGGGTGGCAAAGCACTGCGCGGCGTCCTGCTGCTGGACTCGCCTTTGATAGGCGGCTGGCGCGCTACAGCACTGGGTGTAGCCAAGCGGGCGAAGCTGGTCGGCTCGATCTCGCCGGGTGTGATCAGCCGCAAACGCCGGAACCTGTGGCTGGGCAAAGACGAGGTGTTTGCGCATTTCCGCAACAAAAAGACCTTTGCGCGCTGGAGCGAAGAGGTGCTGCGCGACTACATCGAGCACGGCACCCACGACGCACCGGACCAGAGCGCCGACGCCGCTGAAAATCGCCGCCACCTGAGCTTTGACCGCAACGTCGAAACGGCCATCTACAACACCCTGCCCGACAACCTGGACAAGCTCATCCGGCGGCACCCGCTCAAGTGCCTGGCAAGCTTTATCGGCGGCCGCCAGTCCGCCGAGATGAAACAGGTCGGGATGGGGCTGACCGAAAAAGTCACCAAAGGCCGCATCATGATGCTCGATGGCAGCCATCTTTTTCCGATGGAAAAACCGATAGCGACCGCAGCAGCGGTTGAGGCGGCACTGCTGAATATGAGCAGCTGACGCCATCGTTCGGGCTTGCCCTGCTTGTTATTTGCGCTTGTACTCCAGGTAAGCGTCCCAGAATCTGGCAATCTCCTTGCACTGCAGGCATTTGCCTCTGCCTCCAGGCCCGTGAAGACCGCCATCCGATCTGGGCTTGCAATGCAACTCAAAGAGCACAAACGCCCTGTTTTTCTCCAAAATTTCCCTATTTCTCGCTGGCATTGAGGCGTGTGCCGACATGGTAGCGGTAGCCCAGGCGCGTGAAGCAGGTGTGTTGCCTCCTGTGCTGAGTGCCCAGCCAGGCCGAGCTACGCCCATACCCCGATCAACCGGAACTGCAGCCAGCCCGGCATGGCCCAGATAAGCCGCCCCAAGCATCCGGGGTAGCCCAAATGCCCCGACCCACAAGGTAGCCATGCTGACACCCTGGAGGGCCAGCGTCTCGACCGCCATGCGCAGGTGGGTAGGGCTGGGCTGGTAATGGCCGCTGCTGGAGTTGATCTCGGTCACCTTGCCGTCTTCAATCTTGATCTCGCCGGCGCTCAGGACCGGCTCACCGCCGAAATACGATGAGTGGTAGCGGGCCATGCCTTCGCTGTTTTTCTGTCGTGGCGCAAAATGCGGACCGCTGTAGAAGTCCCCTCCCTGGCTCAACACATAGCCAGAAAACCCTGCGGCGATGACTTCTTCCGCCACATTCCCCTGAATAGCTTTCAGCGGCGTCGTTCCAGCTACAACATTCGCGGAGCTGGCCACCACCCACTTGTCGCTGTTGGTCCACCACCGCTGCTGGTACGCGATACCGGAGCGTAAAGAAATCCGGAACCGCTTGACGTCTACCCCAGTCAGGTAGTCCGCCAGCTTTCTGGTGATATCGAGTTGCGCCCCGTGCTCTACCATGGCCTTGCCGAAGGTTTCTGCCAACCAGTTCGGCAACAGATTGATCGGGACCTCCGTGAGGCTACTGAGCGCCTGCACGACCGTTACGTAAAAGTTGTACACGGCGGGTTTGCGCCTGCCGTTCACCCCAGGCTCGCCACGCTCGACCTTTTTCATCCATGCCTCGGTTGCGTAATAGATCCTGGCCAGCAGGATCGCCTGGCCAGGCGCGGACGGCTCTGCGTGAAATTCGTCGATCAGCACGTCGATCCGGTTGAGAACCATGTCAGCCGCCCGCTTGTCGGCTACGACGAACTTCAGATCCGTCGCGGTCTGGAATTCCGCTCTGCTGGGTATCGGCATGGTCTACCTTGTGAAATGGTGGGGTGAAGTTGAAATGACTGCCCCTGCCGACTGATGGTACAGCCGCGCCTGTTCACAGTGCAACCGAAAACCGGAGTCATGATGCGGTTCAACGAAAGATCGAAAGCACACGGCGCGACCCGTTGACAAGGTCTCAGGCCGCCCAGGTCACCAGCCCCGTCCAGGCTGTGGCCAGCACCACGATCCCGAATGCAATCCGGTACCAGGCAAAGGGCACAAAGCTGTTGGTCGAGATATAGCGCAACAGCCAGCGCACGCACAGCCAGGCGCTGACAAACGAGAACAGCAGCCCGACTGCAAACATCGGGATGTCCTGCACGGACAGCAGGGCACGCTCCTTGTACAGGCTATAGACACCCGCGCCAGTCAAGGTTGGAATGGCCAGAAAAAACGAAAAATCAGTGGCTGCCTGGCGTGACAGGCCCAACAGCATGCCGCCAATAATCGTCGCCCCACTACGGCTGGTCCCCGGGATCATTGCAAAGCACTGGACCAGCCCGACTTTCAGGGCATCCATCGGGGTCATGTCATCGACATGCATCACACGCACCGAGCCAGGCGGGCGCTTTTCAGCCCACAAAATAATGAAACCACCCAAGATGAAGGTGCTGGCAACCACCGTGGGTATGAATAAATGCGCCTTGATGACCGAACCAAACAGCAGGCCCAGCACCACAGCGGGCAAAAAGGCGATGAAAATATTGAGTGTCAGGCGCTGCGCCCTGGGCTGACGCGGCAGCGCCACGATGGTCGAGCGGATTTTTTGCCAATAGACCAGAATGACCGCAAAAATAGCACCGGTCTGGATGGCGATGTCAAACACCTTGGCCTTCTCATCGTCAAAGCCCAGCAGCGCCCCGGCCAATATCAGGTGACCGGTCGATGAGATCGGCAAAAACTCGGTCAGCCCTTCGACGATGCCCATGATGGCGGCTTTGATCAGCAATGCAATGTCCACGCAGACTCCAGAAATTGAACCCTGATTATCAACGCCGCACGGTCTTGCAGGACTTCAGGCGACACGCTTTGCGCCTTAAAAGTCTGGTTTGAAGGCGACGTTCAGGCGTTTCGTCGCACGCCTGTGGCGCACCGCTTGCGGCTGCGGCAAAGTCTGGTCCGTTCACTTCCCTTCAAGACGCCACATGGCTTCTCCCCCTGCCTGTCTGGTAGCCGGGGCAGTTGCTCCAGTCCAGTTTCTGAAACTTCTAAAAACTTTTAACTTTGGAAGCTACTCCACGAACGCCATCAAAGCAGACACCACACTTGACCTGCCAGACCAGCACACCATGGCCCGCCGCCGGGCAGGCGCCAAACTGGGCTGGATGGTCCATGCGCTGGTGTACCTCGCCGTGAATGGTGGCTTGGCACTGGTGGCCATGCCACCCGTTGCAAACCGAGTTTGACCGCCTGGGCGACTACCTGGCGCTGATGGCCGTGCGCATGGGAGCGCGGCTGACCTATACGCTGGACTTGCCGCCAGAACTTGCCAGCGTGCCCGTGCCCGCGCTGCTGCTGCAACCCCTGGTTGAAAACAGCATCAAACATGCGCTGGAGCCTCGGGTAGAGGGCGGCAGCCTGCGTGTCAGTGCCCGGCAGGCAGGCCTTGACATCGTACTGGAGGTACTGGACTCGGGGACTGGGCCAGCAGGCAGACCACCAGACATTGAAAACACCCACGGTTTTGGCCTGGCGCATGTGCGGGAGCGCCTGCTGGCCGCCTACGGCACTGCTTCCACTATGAATTTAATAGCGTCCGGCCCAGATAAAACATACGCCTACATCACATTTCCCTTAAAACCATGACCCGGAATCTCTCTGTGACGGCGCTGATTGCAGAAGACGAGCCCCTGCTGGCCGCTGCACTTGAAGCCGCGCTGGCACGCACCTGGCCTGAACTGCGCATTGTGGCCATGGTGGGCGACGGTATCTCTGCCGTGTCGCAGGCCTTGCAGCTGCAGCCGGACGTGCTGTTTTTTGACACTCAAATGCCCGGCCTGAGCGGGCTGGAAGCCGCTGCTGAGCTGGCAGATGCATGGCCCGGTCCGGGCGAGGCAGGCGATGTTGGTGCCAGGCCGTTTCCGGCGCTGGTGTTTGTCACCGCCTACGACCACTACGCTGTGCAGGCATTTGAAACCCAGGCGGTGGACTACCTGCTCAAACCGGTGCAAGAGGCCAGGCTTCAAAAAACAGTGGCAAAAGTGCAGTTCAGGCAGGAAACACGTGGGCTCAATGCTATCAATTCAGAAGCTCAAACCGACCACGTCACACAGATGAAGTCTCGACGTGCATCGCTCACTGTTGCTCAGACTTTCGAGCATTCGCTGATGGGCCGCTTGCAGCCTGTCGTGGGCGGCGTCCAGCGCCTGGAAGTCAGCGCGGGTTTATCCATGCCGTATCTGCGTATCAAACGGGCCGGATCCCTTCAAGCGCCCAGCTCAAAGTCGGCATCCCCCAAGTAACGGTTCACACCAAAAGCGGCCTGTGTCGCGGCCAGCTCGGCGGCTTCCCACTGGTCTGCCAGCAACTGCTCAGCCGGTGTGATCGGCCAGGGGCGCGGGTGGTCACCGTAGGCTTGAAACAGCTTTTGCCAGGCGTGGTACACCGGCAGAACCAGCGCGGCATCGCCCAGCGTGTCTTCGAGTGCTGCGCGAAAGCGTTGCACGGCCAGTTCGCGCTCTGATTCGGGAACGTCTTCTGCAGTGAAAATTTTCAAGGTGTAAGCCATGCGGCGAACTATATCGCCATTGCACACACGGCCCCCTGGCAACTCACTGGCAACCTGCAAAGCGGTGTGCAGTGGATGTAAAAATTAATTTCGTTACCGCTCTTGCATCCGCCGCACGGCTTTGGTTTTTTGCGGACGTACCATGCGTTCTTTTTAAGGACGTTCCATGGCAACACCGTTTTTTGGCAAGCGCGAAACAGAAACGCCCACCTCACCGACCAGTTTGCGCCCCGGCATCAACAGCGCACAGCCAGGCTATGGCGCTGCCAGTGTGCTGCAGTCCGGTACACCCCCGCTAAGCGCCAGTTTGCAGACCAGCACCAGAACGGCGGAGCAGGCAGGCATTGCCAGTGCTGCACCCGAAGGAGGCAGCAAATTGACAGTGGGGCCCAACATCAAACTCAAGGGCGTAGAGATCACCGACTGCGACACACTGGTGGTCGAAGGCCTGGTTGAAGCCACCATGGACTCCCGCGTGATGCAAATTGCCGAGCAGGGTGCCTTCAAAGGTTCGGCTGAAATTGATGTAGCCGAGATTCGCGGTGAGTTCACGGGTAATCTCACTGTGCGGCAAAAGCTGGTGATCTACTCGACTGGCAAAGTCACTGGCACCATTCGCTATGGCAAGCTGGTGATTGAAGAAGGCGGGCAACTCGCGGGTGAAATACTGTTTGGCACTGCCAGCAAACCACCCGCGCTGATGCATGCCGGGCCGCTGGTAAAAACGGCTTAAAACAATCGGACTATCAACGGTATCAATAACGATGCCAGCACCACCTGCAAGCCCAGCGCCAGCCCGGCATAAGCACCGGCATCGGCGTTGACTTGCAGGGCGCGTGCAGCACCCAGGCCATGCGCGGCGGTGCCCAGCGCAAAGCCGCGCGCCGCCCAGCCGCTGGCGTTGGTCGGTATACGCAGCGCGTCAAACAGGTATTTACCCGCCAGCGCACCCACCAGCCCGGTGATGACTGCAAACACGGCTGCCAGCGCGGGAATACCGCCGATTTTTTCTGTAATACCCATGGCCACGGGTGCAGTGACTGATTTGGGTACCAGCGACAGCATGATTTCAAGCGGCAGGCCCAGTGCCCATGCCAGCACCAGCGCTGAGCCACTGGCTGCCGTGCCGCCCGCCAACGCGGCTAACAGCAAACGCCCCCAGCGCTCGCGCAGCTCCAGCCGCCGTTGCCAGAGCGGCCAGGCCAAAGCCACCACGGCGGGGCCGAGCAGGAAATGAATGAACTGTGCACCTGCAAAATATGTCGGGTAGGGCACATCGGTGGTCAGTAGTCCGCCTGCCAGGCACAAAACCGTCCAGAGTACCGGGTTGGCCCACGGTGGCTGGCCCAGACGCGCATAAGCGGCTTGCGCCAGCACATAAACCACCAGCGTGGCCGTCAGGCCAAACAGGGGCGTGGCTGAAAGATAGACCCAAAGCTCGACAAATTTAGGCATCTGGCGAGCCCCTGTGCGCACCTTCCGGCGCATCGCTGGCGCGCCCCTGCAGCCAGTGCAAACTGAGCACGGTCACCAGCAACCCGGCCAGCGTGGACAGCACCACCACCACCAGCATGCGAAAACCGTACTGGCTCACCAGCGACAGGTGCGTCATGACCCCCACGCCAACGGGTACAAAGAGTAAGGAAAGGTGTGCCAGTAAAAAGTCTGCGCAGCTGGCTACGGGCTCGCGTACCACCTGCGCCTGCAACGCCATCAGCAGCAACAGCATGCCAATCACAGGCCCCGGAAAAGGCAGTGACAAACCCCGCGCCAGCAGCTCACCAACGGACTGAAATGCCAGCAGCCAGGCCAGTCCTCTTAAAGCTTGCATTGGGCCTGCAAACTCAGAACCTCGGCAAATCAGGGTGCGAAATCTTGCCGCCGCGCACCAGCATTTTTCCGTACTCAGCGCAGCGATTAAGTGTCGGGATCACCTTGCCGGGGTTGAGCAGGCCCTGCCTGTCAAACGCCCGCTTGACGCCAAACATCTGCTCATTTTCTTCTGCGGAGAACTGAACGCACATCGAGTTGAGTTTTTCCACACCGACGCCGTGCTCGCCCGTTACCGTGCCGCCCATCGCCACGCTGGTTTCGAGAATGTCGGCACCAAACAGCTCGCAGCGGTGCAGCTGGTCGGCGTCGTTGGCATCAAACATGATCAAGGGGTGCAAATTACCGTCACCCGCGTGAAACACATTGGCGCAACGCAGCTGGTATTTTTTCTCCATCTCGGCAATCGCCAGCAATATATCGGCCAGGCGCTTGCGCGGAATGGTCGAGTCCATGCACATATAGTCCGGGCTGATGCGGCCTGACGCGGGGAAAGCGTTTTTACGGCCACTCCAGAAGCGCAGGCGTTCTGCTTCGCTCTGGCTGACCGTGATGGCGGTGGCGCCGCAACGCATCAAGACTTCGCTCATGCGGCCAATTTCTTCTTCAACCTCTTCTTGCGTGCCGTCACTCTCGCACAGCAAAATCGCAGCGGCTGTCAGGTCGTAGCCAGCATGTACAAAGTCTTCTACCGCTGCCGTCATGGGCTTGTCCATCATCTCCAGCCCGGCGGGAATGATGCCCGCTGCAATCACACTCGCAACTGCATCGCCTGCTTTGCGCAGGTCGTCAAAGCTGGCCATGATGCAGCGCGCCAGTTGCGGTTTGGGAATCAGCTTGACGGTAACTTCCGTAGTTACAGCCAGCATGCCTTCACTGCCAATCACAACACTGAGCAAATCGTAGCCTGCAGCGTCAAGCGCATCGCTGCCAAACTCAACCTCTTCGCCCTCAATCGTGAAACCCCTGACCTTGACCACGTTGTGTACTGTCAAGCCATATTTGAGACAATGCACCCCGCCCGAGTTTTCAGCGACGTTGCCGCCGATGGTACAGGCGATCTGGCTCGATGGGTCGGGCGCGTAGTACAGACCGTGCTGCGCGGCGGCTTCAGAAATGGCCAGATTGCGTACGCCACCCTGCACCACAGCGGTACGGCTTAGCGGATCCATCTTCAGGATTTTGTTGAACTTCGCCAGCGACAGGGTAACGCCCAGCTTGTGCGGCATGGCCCCACCACTCAGGCCGGTGCCTGCACCGCGCGCCACCACGGGTACCCCGAGGGTGTGGCAGGTTTTGAGGATGGCTTGTACCTGTGCATAGGTTTCTGGCAACGCGACCACCAGCGGGCGTTCGCGGTAAGCCGTCAGGCCGTCACATTCATAAGGCGTGGTGTCTTCGTTGTTCCACAGCAAGGCGTGCGCGGGCAGCACCGCCTGCAGTGCGCGCACCACCTGGTTTTGTCGGTCGGCTCGCTGCAGCAGGTAGTGCTGTTGCTCTGAAATAGGTGCGTTCATGGTCTGGCTCCGGGTTGTCACCAGACTTTAGTGCATCTGTGGTGCATTGGGTTGAAGAAATCTAAACCAGACCGTGAATCCCGGTCTTGCCACGTGCCTGTAGCAGCTCACGCTCACCCGTCAGGCAATGGATTTCTTGAGCCACTCTGCAAACGCCGCACACTCCCAGCGCTCCATGGTGCCGGTGCGCCAGCACAGGTAGTGGGCGTGCGGACTGGGAATGTTGGCCGCAAACACAGCGCTGCTGCCCAGCCGCACCAGCGCGCCGTTGTCCAGCCAGGGCGCGCCCAGTTTCAGCCGTATCAGCGCAATGCCCATGCCTGCAGCTGCGGCGTCACACATCAGGCCAATGTCGTTGAACTGCGATCCATCGCCCGGCTCAGGCCAGTCCAGGCGGTTGGCAGAAAACCAGGTGCGCCACGGCTCCAGCGGTGAGCGCAACAGGCTGTGGCCCTCAAGGTCTTCAGGGGCTTCAAACGGGCCGTGCTCGCGCACAAAAGCCGGTGAGGCCAGCGGCGTGACTTCGTCTTTGGCCAGGCAGATATGCTCTACATCGGCATAGCGCCCGGTGCCAAAGCGCACGGTCAGGTCCGCGTCTTCAGCCACCACGTCCAGCAGCGGAATCGACACCTGCAGCGTCAGGTCAATCTCGGGGTAGGCCTCAGTGAACTGGCGCAGGCGCGGAATCAAAATCGAGCGCGCAAAGGTCGGCGTCACCGCCAGACGAAGTTTGCGTTTTCCGGGCGTGCTACTCTGTCCGGCCATTCCAGGAAATTTCTGTAGCGTCGCCAGCCCTTCGCGTACATGCGCCAGATACTCGCTGCCTTCAGTGGTCAGCGAAAAATCAGCCCGGCCAAACAGCTTGGTGCCAATGATCTGCTCCAGCTGCTTGACGCGGTGGCTCACGGCGCTCGGGGTGACGCACAGCTCTTCAGCCGCCTGCGTGACGCTGCGCAGGCGTGCGAGGGTTTCAAATGTCAGCAGGCACTGGATGGGGGGGATGCGGGCTGCGGTCATATTGCTGATTCCGTACAGCTGGGTTTATCGGATATTAGCTTGTAGTTTTCACAATTGGTTTCCCTCAACATCAAGACACCACACTTCTGCACGATAGGCAAATCGCGGAGCATCTGAATCAACTGGAACTTGGTAATTTACTCTGAACCACAGTTTTCAGCGCTTGCCACTGTAAGCCGTCAAGCAGCGTCTGCGGTGCGATGTCTTGCCCATCAGGCCAGCAGACTGCGCCAAACTGCACATCGACCCTTGAAAAATAACTTTTTTCGCGCAAGCGCTTGAAAAGGCCAAAATCCAGATGCAGCGTCATGTCAAAACGCCCGGTTCGCTGATCTTGCAAGGTTACTTCTATGCAGTAATTTTCCAAAGCGCGCACATGGGAAACATCTGTTTTCACAGCTTTTTCCTTGGTCAAAGAGGATCAATTTTATAAGGCAGCTCACCACTGCTGGCAAGTTCCCAATCGGCCATCAATTCGTCACGGCGAAGTTCAATCCATGCTTGCACCAGGCGCAATTGCTTGCGTGGTAAATGGCCAGCCAATACTTCGCCGTCACTCAAATTAATTGAGGCTTCAAACTCAGCATAACGGGCATAAAGGTGCGGTAGGTTGTGATGCTGGTTATCCAGCAAATACATCCTGATCAGGATGCCGTAAAACATGGAAATGACAGGCATGGCTGAGAACTCTGGTGGATGGATGGACACTTAAGACAGTCTATCTGACTTGCTCCAACGCCAGTTTTACGTACCTGAATTCGGCAGAACACCCGCTCAGGTCGGATGTGCTTTGTAAACAAGGGCTATATCCAGCGTTTAATTTGGCACTCTGCACTCGTTCATGTCGATAAATGCAGTTGTGTGATCGAAGATATTGAAAAATCAGCCCGGCCAAACAGCTTGGTGCCAATGATCTGCTCCAGCTGCTTGACGCGGTGGCTCACGGCGCTGGGAGTGACGCACAGCTCTTCAGCCGCCTGTGTGACGCTGCGCAGGCGCGCAAGCGTTTCAAATGTCAGCAGGCACTGGATGGGGGGGATGCGGGCTGCGGTCATGTCTATGGAGGGTCCGGGCGAGCTGTGAACGACAAAAAAGTCTTTTTACAACCCAGTTTGGCAGTGTTTCGTACCGATGCAACGCCAGATTGACACCCCGACTGTGTTCAAAAAATTCGTAAAGGGGTTTGCCTGGTAATCGCTGCAGGGTATTGGGGCGTGCCGTAAAAACCGAGTTGTGAGGATGTCAAGGTTGTTTCAAGAAGATAAAAGTCACTGGACGCATCAAGGATACGCGTCAATTCAACAGCAATGACTTTTTTGTTGCGGTGAATTTCGACTTTATCGACCCCCATCAGCACATCACGGGGAGGAAAAGCCAGTGCCCAATGGCCGCCTTGTCTGGGGTCGTACAGCATCAGCCCGGGCACTTTGACGGTGTTGAAATCGAGAACAACTGACTCGCAAAAACTGGCAACAAAACGCATGTCCATCTCCAGAACCCTTCCGTAGGGCCGTGATATGCGCGATACAACGGCCAGGCGTGGTCGATTGACCTCATCGCCTACGCCGTAGGCCAGCAGCAGGCCTATGCCCATAGCGTTCGTGTCTTTGCTTTCGGTTGTCGTGAAACGGGTCATGTTTTCGCTTTGAAACGAAAACGACCACAGGCTTTTGCGGATTTCACGCCCGTCAACACCAAACGCCGCCGATCGTTTGGACAGCCTGTCTTCGAGTCGCTCTTCTGAGCCGAACTCGCTTTTTTGGTGACGCAGCAGCGCAAAAACAGCTGAAAAACCTGCAAATATGCGCAGGTCATCGACCTCCTGCGCTCCAGATGACACTGCATTGTCC
>JBBRMH010000102.1:0-14602 GCA_038230935.1 Burkholderiales bacterium
CAGCTTCAAACGCTCCTGATTTGATAGCTGCCTGGGCACGTTTGACGCTGGCTATGGCGTAATTGTCTTGGGCTTCCCGGGTAAAGGCGTATTTGTCGGCGCACTGCTCGCCAAAGGTGCCCATGGCACGGCCTGGCTCGTAAGCGTCTTCCAGGCCGTCAAGCATCATGTGGTCATAAATGCGGTCGTGGCCAATGCGAATGCCGCTCCGCCCTTTGAGCATCAGGTGCGGCGCCTGGGTCATGCTTTCCATACCGCCCGCGACCATCACATCGCGGCTGCCCGCCACCAGCTGGTCATGCGCGAGCAGCGTCGCCTCCATGCCCGAGCCGCACATTTTTGACAGCGTCACGGCCCCGGCGCTGGCAGGCAAACCGCCCTTGAAACCGGCCTGCCGCGCCGGTGCCTGGCCTTGGCCTGCCATCAGACAATTGCCGAACAGCACCTCATCGACTTTTTCAGGCGCGATGCCTGAACGCTCAACGGCAGCCTTGATAGCGGCACCGCCCAGATCGTGGGCTGCCAGCGAAGCAAAGTCGCCCTGAAAAGCACCCATGGGGGTACGGGCTGCGCCCAGAATGACGATGGAATCCTGCATGCTATGTCTCTCTTGAAAAGTTAGGTTTTTTGGAATCAGGCCACTGACACATCGCGGTGCCGCTCAAAGCGCTTGTCCTGCTCATACGGAAACACATCAAACACATGCCCCGCACGGATGCGGGACTGGTGGGTTTGCCAGAAAGCGGCTTCCAGCAAATCGGCGTGGTGCTTCATGAACACGCTGCGCACCGCGTCATTGCCCAGCAAAAACGGCCCGAAAGTTTCTGGGAACACGTCTTTCGGACCGACCGAGTACCAGATCTCGCCACTCATCTCGTCTTCTTCATTGCGCGGCGTGGGCACCTTGCGAAATTTGCAGTCGGTGATGTATTCAATCTCGTCATAGTCATAAAAAACCACCTTGCCATGCCGGGTGATGCCAAAGTTTTTCCACAGCATGTCGCCGGGGAAAATATTGGCTGCCACCAGGTCCTTGATGGCGTTGCCGTACTCGACCACAGCGCGCTCGATCTGGTCTTGCGCGGCAGGCTCGGCCACACCCACATCAAACGCTTCCTGCAGGTAAATATTCAGCGGAATCATGCGGCGCTCGATGTACACATGCTTGATGATGACCTCCATCTGGCCATCGCCGTCGCGGTCCGATATTTCAAGCTGGCTAGGTGCGAACTTTTCAATCTCGGCAATCAGCTCGTCGTCAAACCGCGCACGCGGAAAGGCCACCTCGCTGTACTCTTGCGTGTCGGCCATGCGGCCCACCCGGTCGTGCTGCTTGACCAGCAAATACTTGCCCTTGATCTGCTCGCGGGTGGTGTCTTTTTGCGGCGGGTAGTAGTCTTTGATGACCTTGAACACATACGGGAAACTGGGCAAATCAAACACCAGCATGACCATGCCCTTGATGCCGGGCGCAATGCGGAACTTGTCGGTCGAGTGACGCAGGTGCGCCAGAAAATCGCGGTAGAAAAGCGTCTTGCCCTGCTTGGCCAAGCCGAGGGCGTTGTAGATTTCAGCGCGCGGCATGCGCGGCATCATGCTGCGCAAAAACTGTACATAAGCCGACGGTATGCCCATATCGACCATGAAATACGCACGCGCAAAGCTGAACAGAATCAAGAGGTCGTCTTCACCAAACAGCGCGGCATCAATCACCAGTTTGCCGTTCTTGTTGTGCAGCAGCGGCAGTGCCACCGGAACCTCATTGAAGCCGTTGATGATCTTGCCAACGACGTACGCGCCCTTGTTGCGAAAGAAAAGCCCTGAGAGCACCTGGATCTGGAAATTGGCGCGCAGCTTGGCATCACCCAGCCGCGCACGCAAGGCGTCCACCACGTAGCCAACGTCACGCTCCAGGTCTTCAAACTCCAGGTGCAGCGCGAAATCGCTCACCAGCTTGATCACCGTGGTGTACAGCGTATCGGCCCCTGGGTAGTAGGCGCGGTAGGTCGGTTGTGCGCCGGGCTCGTCGTTTTCAATGTACTCGGTGCTGACCGCTGGCCGTACAAAAATAAAGTCGTTCTGAAAGTAGCTGCGGTGCAGGATTTTGGTGGTGACCGAGTTGAAAAACGTCTCGGCCAGTTCAGGCTGATGGTGGTTGACCAGCAGGCCGATGTAGTGCAGCTTGACTTGCTGCCACACGTCCATGCTTTGCTCACCCGCCTTGAATTCGCGCTCCAGCCGCATCGAAGCTTCGCGCACGCGCAGGTCATAAAACTCGATGCGTTCACGCTGGGCGCGCTGCTGACCGTGCCAGTCTGCAGTTTCAAACCGGTGCTTGGCCCGGCCGGATTCGGTACGGAACAACTGGTAGTGGCGGTTAAAGCCGTCCATCATCGCTTTGGCAATGCTGTAGGCGACGGTCGAATCCAGGCGTTGGGGAAACATGATTGCTATCAATTAAATAGCTGCTGGCGCTCGTTCTTCGTGCCGCAGACGGTTAAACACTTGTGCAATGGCGGCATGATGCAGCGCCTTGAGCTGCTGCGGATTGGACACCGAAACCAGCAGGTCCTGCAGCAGTCCGTCGTGAACGCCGTAAATCCAGCCATGCACGGTCACCACGCGGCCACGCGCCCAGGCGTCTTTCATCACGGTGCTGTGGCACACATTGACCACCTGCTCGACCACGTTCAACTCGCACAGCATGTCCAGGCGCTGTGAGGCGTGCGCTGCTTGCAGCGCCGTTGCATGGCGGTCGCGTACGTCCTGTATGTGGCGAATCCAGTTGTCTGCCAGGCCAATGCGGGCATCGCTCAGCGCGGCCTGTACGCCGCCACAGCCGTAGTGGCCGCACACAATGACGTGTTCGACTTCGAGCAAATCGACAGCGTACTGGATGGTCGAGAGCGCGTTGAGGTCACTGTGAACCACCAAATTGGCCACGTTGCGGTGCACAAACACCTCACCCGGCTCCAGCCCGGTGATCTGGTTGGCAGGCACGCGGCTGTCGCTGCAGCCAATCCACATGTAGCGCGGCTTTTGCTGCTCTGACAGGCTGGTGAAAAAGCCGGGGCGCTCAAGCACCGTGTCTGCTGCCCAGGTGCGGTTGTGTTGGAGTAAGTGTCTGAGTGGCATATAAAACTTAAGCCTTTGCAAACATCTCACGCAGCACGTCTAAAGCAGGTTCAGCGTCAATGGCCGTGATTTTCTTGAGCAGGCGGGTGTTGTCAATCATTCGTATCTGGTCCAGTGCAACAGAGGAATTTTGCCTCTGCAATTTGATCGTGATGCGCGTTGGCCAGCTCCGCAGGGTGCTCGTGATGGGTGCGGCGATGACTGTACCCAAGTGAGCATTCATGTCGTCGGGCGACACAATCAGGCAGGGGCGTTTCTTGCTGATCTCTTTTCCTACCGTAGGATCCAGATTGACCCACCAGACTTCCCCCTGGTGCGGATATTTTTTAAGTGCCATGCGGGATTCCAGTTAGTCCATCCATCAGTCCCAGCTTTCAGCCAAAGGCATGTCGCCCCAAAGGTTGTCAAGCTCACCAGCAGGCTCAGCCATGAAAGCGGCCTGCCAGGTGCTGCGTGGACTTAGCAGCGGTGTAAGCACAATGCCGCCGCCCCTGGTTTGAATGCTCAGGCGGGAGTGGCGCTCAAGCCCGAGCGTTGACAGTACAGCCTTGGGCAGCCGCAGGCCGAGTGAGTTACCGATTTGTACGATATGGGTTTGCATGACGGCTCGTCAAAGTAATTACAAAGTAATTATTTTAGCAGGTCTCTGCAAACAGCTCGCGCCCAATCAGCATGCGCCTGATCTCGCTCGTGCCCGCGCCAATTTCATACAGCTTGGCATCGCGCCACAGGCGGCCCAGCGGGTAGTCGTTGATGTAGCCGTTGCCGCCAAAAATCTGTACGCCCTCGCCCGCCATCCAGGTGGCTTTCTCGGCGCACCACAAGATCACCGAGGCACAGTCTTTGCGCACCTGACGCACATGCTCTAGGCCCAGCAGGTCCAGGTTTTTGCCCACGGTGTAGCAAAATGCCCGGCCGGCTTGCAGCACGGTGTACATGTCAGCGACCTTGCCCTGAATCAGCTGAAACTCGCCAATGCTCTGACCGAACTGCTTGCGGTCATGGATGTAGGGCACCACGCTGTCCATCACCGACTGCATGATGCCGATGGGGCCAGCGGCCAGCACGGCACGCTCGTAGTCCAGCCCACTCATAAGCACTTTGGCACCACCATTGACGTTACCCAGAATATTTTCTGCAGGCACTTCGACATTGTTGAACACCAGCTCGCCCGTGTGGCTGCCGCGCATGCCGAGTTTGTCGAGCTTTTGCGCGCATGAAAAGCCCTTCATGCCTTTTTCAATCAAAAACGCCGTGATGCCCCGGGCACCCAGCTCGGGTTCGGTTTTGGCATACACCACCAGCGTGTCGGCGTCAGGGCCGTTGGTGATCCACATCTTGGTGCCATTGAGCAGGTAAAAACCGCCGCCTGCGCCGTCATGGTGTTCGGCCTTGAGCTTCATGCTGATGACATCGCTGCCCGCCCCCGGCTCGCTCATGGCCAGCGCGCCGACGTGCTCACCTGACACCAGCTTCGGCAAGTACTTTGCCCGCTGTACGTCCGTGCCGTTGCGCTTGATCTGGTTGACACACAGGTTGCTGTGCGCGCCATAAGACAGCCCCACCGAGGCGCTGGCGCGGCTGATTTCTTCCATGGCAATCATGTGGGCCAGATACCCCATGGCAGCACCGCCGTATTCCTCACTCACGGTGATACCCAGCACGCCGAGCGCGCCCATCTTGGGCCACAGGTCCATCGGGAACTGGTCAGTGCGGTCGATTTCCGCTGCGCGCGGCGCGATCTCGGCTTGCGCAAATTCGCGCACGGCATCACGCAGTGCGTTGATGTCTTCGCCGAGTTGAAAGTCAAGGCCTGGCAGATCGGTCATGAGATAAGTCTCTTTCTTGAGGTTATTGAAACTGGGGACGTTGCAGGGGCAGACAGGTGCCCGACTCAGTAGATTTTGGCGACCGCCATGATGCTTTGCTGCATCACGGCGCAGGGGGTTGGCGTGCCGTCAGGTGCCAGGTGCGTGACTTCTGCCGTGGTCACGATGATGCGCCTGCCTGCTTTGACAACGCGCCCTACAGCGCGCAGTTCGCCGCTTGTAAAACCGGCCAGAAAATTGATTTTGTACTCCACCGTGGTGACCTCGGAGTCTGGCCCCGCCACGGTCATGGCGGCATAGCCACCGGCAATATCGGCCAGCGCGCCCATGGCACCGCCATGAAAACCGCCCTGCTGCTGCGTGACGCGCTCCGAGTGCGGCAAGGCCAGCTCGCACAGACCCGGCTCCACGCGGAGCAGTTGCACGCCCAGATGCTGCATCATGCCCTGACGCAAAAAACTGGTTTCAATGCGCTGAAACAGCTCTGAAGGGGTGCTGGTTGCATCCATGGGAAGTGCCTTGCAGATTAAATTCGGAGAACTGCTGGATTGCTGTTGGATCGATGTTGTGATCGACGTTTTGATCAACATTAAGGTTGACGTTTACGTAAACGTCAACCATAGGATGAATTATGGCTTATTTCACTTTCACAGATATGACTTCAGCTTTATTCAACAACGCTCTGGCTTCTTTTTCGTGGGTGCGCAGCTCGTCAAGATTGGCCTGCATGTCCAGCATCTGGGCCTCCAGCTTTTTACGGTTGTCTGTCAGTATGGCCAAAAATTTACGCAGTTGCGGTGCCGTGTCACGCGGGCTGTCATAAGAGTCAATGATCTCCTTGGCCTCAACCAGTGACAGCCCCAGCCGCTTGGCGCGCAGGGTGAGCTTGAGCCGGGTGCGGTCGCGCGTGGTGTAAACCCGGCTGCGCCCGCCAGGGCCTTCGCGCTCTGGCTGCAGCAGCCCCATGTCTTCATAAAAGCGGATGGCGCGGGTGGTCAGGTCAAACTCTTTGGCCAGATCGCTGATGGTGTAGGTGGTGGCCATGGTGGTGGGTGTCGATAAGAATGCAGCGCCAGTCGTCAAATCATTCACCCGGATACATCTGGAGCAGGTGTGCGAGCCCCGCGTTTGTTATCCGGGTATTGCAGCCCAGTGTGCGGGGCAGTTTTGTAGCGTTGACAGACAGCAAAAAATTGCCATCTTAAAGCCTGCAACAGACACCAGGTGCCTTGATGGCGACTTTTACGCAGGCTTGCCTGGCCGGGGTTGGGGCTGGACTGGCGCAGGGTCCGGGACGGGCTGCGGCGCTGGCTCTTGCAAGGGTTCTTTGGGCTCTACCTGGGGCAGTGCCATGAAAAAAGTCGCACCAAACTGGTCGGTTTGAGCCCACACGCTGCCATGGTGCCTTTCGGCCACACGCTGAACGATAGCCAGACCCAGGCCATTGCCCGGAAAATCAGCCGACGAATGCAGGCGCTGAAACGGCTTGAAAAGCTTTTCTGTGTAGGCCGCATCAAACCCTGCACCGTTGTCAGTGATCACCATGACCACTTCAGCCGATGTTTTACCCGGCTGCAAACCTACCTTGATCCAGCCTTCTTCTTTCCTGGACGTGAACTTCCAGGCGTTTTCAAGCAGGCACGCCATGGCCGTGGTCAACAGGTTTCTGTCGCCCCACAGGGACATGTTGGCGTCCATTTCAAAAGCCACGGAGCGGCTCAGGTCACCGCTGCGCAGATCCGCAACGATGGCTTTGCAAACAGGTGCGAGGTCCACTTTCTCAGGCGTTGCAGACAGTGCAGGCAACTGGGCCAGCGCCAGCAGGTAATGCACCAGCTTGGCCATCTGCCGGCTGCTGCCCTGGATGCGGTTGACGTAATGCTGCCCGACGTCGCCCAGAACAACACCGTATTTATCCCCCAGCATGGCGGCGAAGCCGTTGACGGCATGCAGCGGGCCGCGCAACTCATGAGACAGGGCAAAAGTCAGCGCTTTCAGGTCGCGCTCAGAATTGGCAAGCTGGTTTTTAAGACTCTCCAGTTCCTGATCCTGCCCGGCATGGGCGAGTTTTGACAAGCGGTCCTCAGCATGACGCCGGCTGATATCGGCCAGTCCCACCAGAACAGCTGAATGGCCGTGCCAGTTCACGTTGGCGCAGCCAAGCTCAACCAGCACGACCTGACCGTCCATTTTGAGCTGTTTGCACAGCATGGGTGCAAGCTGGTTATGTCGGGTGGCCTTGGCGGTGTCCAGATAGCCGAGTAATTCAGCGTCGTCGCCAGGCGGAAACAGCGCACCCATATTGAGCGTTAAAAACCGCTTTGGAGAAATTCCGTAGAACGCGGTGGCCGCCTGGTTGGCCGCCAGGATACGCAGGGAACGCGCATCGAAAACCCACATGGCGTTGGGGTTGACTTCAAAAATCAGGTGGTTGTTGCGCTCGCTGTCATCGAGCAGTCGTTGCAGCTTTTTCACCGAAGCCACGTCTCGCAGGTTCAGCACAAAACCCGCGCCCTCTCGCCTGAAGGAGAACTCGATCCAGGTGCCTTCAAACTTGTCATGGGCCACAAAGGAATGGTGAGTCGAGCTTTCCAGGGCGTTGCTGGCATCGTCCTGAAACTCGTCGGTGATCTCCTCAGGTATGACATCCCAGAGGTCAAACCCGTGAAGCGCACGCATTCTGCAATTGAGCAGCACCAGAGCGCGCGCATTGACCTCGATAATTTTCCACTGTGCATCAAGCACCAGACGGCCATCGAGTTCAAGATCAAGCCCCTCCCGGCTTGAGCCAGTCGCTGGCGCTGACGGCTCTGCATCTGGCGCAACGCCACGGGCTGCGTCGATCAATCCCTGAGCACTAGATATTTGCATCTTCCACTCCTGACGTATGGTTTGATAGGTTGCTCGAAGCCACTGCCGGGCGGTTCAGACGAGCAGGCTCAGTGCCCGGATATTTTCCGGACTGCCGTTTTGTACTGGTGGTGACCAGGGCAGAGACGTAACCTTCGAGCCAGTCAAAATTGACTGGCTTTTTCATCCGGCGTGCGTTCAGGGGAAGTCCCCCGCGCTCCTTGATGGCCGCAGCTTCCAGGCCACTGATGACGATGATGTGCAGGTCTGTCAGGTTCTGGTTGCGGCTAAGCACCTTGAGCATCTCAAGACCGTCCAGACCGGGCATGGACAAGTCTGTGATGAGCAGGTCTGGCTGCATGCTGGCAATGTCCATCAGGGCCTCCAGGGCGGACGTCATCAAAGTGCAGTCAACGGGCAAGTCCCAGTTTTCAAAATTGCACTTGTAAAGCTCCAGCAGGTCCAGATCGTCTTCAACCACCAGCACGCGCAAACGGCTGCCTGGGTCCATCGCTGCTTTCGAGGACTGTGGCCCCGCTTTGGCAAGATAGGCATTGATGGACCTCAAAGCAATGCGGCGATGGCCTCCGAGTGTTTTCCAGGCGTCAATTTCACCTTTTTCAACCATTGACTGAACAGTTGCCACGGACAGGCCCAGGAGTTTGGCCGCATAGCTGGTGCCACAGTAGTCCTGTGCCGAAAAATCTGCCGCACTCATGGCTTCTTCAAAAGATTTGGGTTTACGCGCCATGGTGACAGACCGTTGCTATTTTTTCAAAAATAATTACTTTTTTCATTTCAATCACTTTAATCATTTGTGCAGGGGTTGTAAATGCACCGGGGTGTATGGGGTGGGGGCATGTAGGCTACAAGAGGGGCAGCCTGTCCGGCAGCGTGAAGAAGAAGGTGGCACCCTGCTCGGGTTGCGACTCGGCCCACAAACGCCCCCCGTGACGACCGACCACCCGGCTCACGGTTGCCAGCCCGATGCCTGTACCCGGAAATTCAGACTCCGTGTGCAGACGCTGAAACGCTATGAACAATTTTTCTGCGTAGGCCATGTCAAAGCCGGCACCGTTGTCCCTGACAAAAAACACCGGCAGCCCTGCAGTATCGAGGACCTGTCCCACACTGATGCGTGCATCCGGCTTTTTGGAGGTGAACTTCCAGGCATTGCCCAGCAGGTTTTCCATCAGGACTCCTGCAAGCCTGACATCGCCCTGGGCCTGCAGCCCGCCTTGAACGTCAATGCTGACCTGGCGTTCCGGCTGGCGTGCGTGCCATTCGTCCAGAATGTGCTGACTCATGGCGGACAGGTCTATGGGCTGGTAGTTCAGCTGCATGCGCGAGACCTGCGACAGAGACAGTAAATCCTCAATCAACTTGCCCATTTGTGCCACGCCGGCCTGGATGCGTGACAGGTAGTGCCGCCCTTTCACATTCATGTTGTCGTCGCCAGTGAGCTGTTTGGCCAGCAAACGGCTGAAGCCGTCAACCGTGTTGAGCGGCGAGCGCAAATCGTGCGAGACCGAGTAGGAAAAAGCCTCCAGCTCCTGGTTGGACAAACGCAGGGCGGCTTCGATGTTTTTGACCTCGGTGATGTCCGCATCAATGCCCACCCAGAACAGCACCCCCCCCTGCGCATCCAGAACCGGCGCAGCCCGGTAAGACATGGTGTGGTAGACACCACTTTTGGCACGCAAGCGGCGAATACCCACAAACGGGCAGGCGCTGGCCCGGGACAGTTTCCAGTTGGCTTTGACTTCGGGCAGGTCCTCCGGGTGAATCGCAGAAAACCACTGAGAGCCCGCCCAGTCCTGCAAGCTGCCGCCCACCAGTTCAAACCAGGCCTGGTTCACATAAGTCAACGTACCCTGCGTGTCGCTGGTCCAGACCACCTGCGGAGCCTGTTCGGCCAATGCGCGAAACAGGGCCTCCTGGCGCGCCAGTGCCACCGTGCGCTCGGCGACTTTTCGCTCCAGACCGGTATTGAGCGCACTGACCTCTTCGATCAATTGAGCGTTTTGTATGGCAATGGCGGCGAGCTGGGCCAGCTCTATGGCAACGTACTCATCTTGCTGGGTGAAGTCGCCCTCATTTTTATCTGTCAGCTGGAGCACACCCATGTTGTCACCGTTGCGGCTCATCAGGGGCACGGCCAGCCAGCCGCGCAGGCTCGGGTGCTGGCTGGTCTGGTCGCCTTGGTTGAGCCAGAGCGGATGCGCTTCAAGCTCGGACTGCGTCATGCGTATGGCCCGGTTGCCTTCAGACACCATGGCGTAGATACCGGTGCTGTCAGCGGTTTTGATCTGGTCACGGCAGGCTGCATATTTGCTGGACAGCGAAACAGCAGTCACGACTGGCAAGCCACCATCGCTGACCACCAGACTCACGACAGCGTGGTTGGCACCAATGACACCTCTGGCCTGCTCTGCAGCTTCCTGCAGGGTGCCTTCCAGTGTCTGGTGCCAGGTGATGGCCTGGGCGGCATCAGCTGCGCGCTGCAAGGTAAACAGATGCTCCTGGATTTCTTTTTCTGCCTTGACCTGACCTGTCACATCCAGTGCTACAACAAAGTCCATGAGCTTGTCGTCAGACCGGATCGAGTTTGCAAAGATATTGACGGGAAACTCAAAGCCATCCTTGCGACGGTGCAGCCAGGTCCCACTTCGTGGTGTCCCGGCAATGGCGTCAGCGAGTTCCTTGCGCAGACGCGCATGCTGGGACTCGGGGCGAATATCGAGCGAGGTCATTGACAGGAATTCCTCGCTTGAATAACCATAGGTTTGTATGGCGGCACTGTTGACGATGAGGAACCGCCCGGTGTTCCAGTCCGTCACCCACATGGGCACCGGCGCAGTTTCAAAAAGTGCTGTGTAACGCTGCTCGCTGTCAACCAGCGCTTTTTCAGCCAGTTTGCGTTGCGTGATGTCGCGCTCGATCGCCACCCAGTGGGTGTACCAGCCCGTGCTGTCGGCGATTGGCATGATGTCCATTTCAATCCAGAACTCTTCGCCGCTTTTGGTGTAGTTGATCAACTCTGCACGAACAGGCTCCCAGTTTTTTAACGCAGTCGCAACGCGGTTGAGTTCTGGCCTTTGGGTGTTTGGACCCTGCAAAATACGCGGGGTCTTGCCTAAAACCTGCTCCCGGCTATAGCCGGTACGCCGCTCAAACGCATCGTTGACAAAAACGATACGCGGGCCATCACTGTCCAGTAGCTCGGCCTCGGTGATCAGCACGATATCGTTGAGATGCGAGACACACGACTCAAGCAGCAAAAGCTGCGCCTGAGACTGGTGTTGTGTGGTGATGTCCTGTATGGCCCCCAGCAGCCGCTGGCAGACACCGCCCTCCATCACGGGCCGTCCTTGTGAACGCACCCAGATGGTCCGGCCCTTGGCAGTGACCAGAGACAGCTCCAGGTCCCAGGATGTACCCTGGTGGATCGCCGCCTGGAAGGCAGCAACAAAAACACCTCTGCAGGAGGGCAAAAATACGTTGCGGGCCTGTCTGGCTGTCAGTGTGCTGCCAGGGGCCAGATCATGCAGGCGCAGCATCTGCTCAGAGCATTCGAGCCGCATGGTTTTGACATCGAGTTCCCAGCCACCAATCATGGCCATCTCGCCGGTATGGGCTAAAAGCGCATTGCTGTGGGCCAGCGCCAGCTCAGCGGTTTTACGCCCGGTGATTTCCTGCAGCACGCCCGCACGGTAGAGCGGCACGCCTGCGTCGCTGAAGTGTGTCTTGCCCAGCTGGTGTATCCAGCGTATATCGCCTTGTGGCGTGATGATGCGGTATTGCACATCAAACTCGACATGGTCTGCAATGGCCCTGTCACGCTGCTGCAGGTACTCACCGAGGTCGTCCGGGTGAATCATTTTCTGAAAGGTGGCATGGAGTCCGTCAAAGCTGCCAGGTTCCAGGCCAAATAACGCAAAAATTTCGTCCGACCAGGTCAGGATTTGGCGGGAAACATCAAACTCCCAGTTGCCGATGCGTCCCAGCTGCTGGGCATCAACCAGTTTGCGCTGGGTCTCGCGCAAATCCACCAGGCTTTTGGCCTGCACTTGCTGCGCATTTTCCAGTGCCTTCTGGGCGCGCTGGGTATGGCTGAGTTCGATCAGCAGGTCATTTTCACGGCGCTGCAACGCCTCGGCCATCCGGTTGAAGTTGTCGGCTATTGAAAAAAATTCACCGCCGGGCTCCAGAGTATCCAGCACTATGCGCACATCGAGCTGCCCCTGCTCAAGCTGGCGTGTGGCACCCAAAATTCTGGTGGCTGGCAGCACAATCGCGCGCCCTCCCATTCGCCATACCAGCCAGCTCCCGAACAGCGCCACCAGCACCAGTGCCAGCGAAACCAGCATCAAGCGCCGGTACACAGGCGCGACAACCTCGCGCCAGTTGGCACTGACAACGATAAAAAATGGGGCATCTGGGGATTTGGCACTGTGCTGAAACGCATAAATCTGCTGGACACCAGACTCGTCCGGGCCTTCCCGCACACCGTCCACACCCGCCTTGAACACATCGACCAGCCACTGGCCGGGCAGCGGCTTGCCCAAGGCAGCCGGGTTTTCAGGACTGGTGGCCAATACGACGCCAAAGCGGTCCGCCACCAGCAAGTGCCCTCCGCGCGGCAGGGGCGCGTCAACGGCCTTGACCAGCGCAGACAGCGGCATCGAGACAAACGCAACGGCTGCTGTTTTCCCACGGATGTCTTTCACAGGCAATGCGAAGATCATGACGGGCTGGCCGCTGGCACGCCCGAAAATATAGCCGCTGCTTGTAAACTCTGCGCTGGCAATCACGTCCAGAAAATATTGCCGATCGCCCGCTAAAACCAGCGGACTACCAGCCAGACTGTCGCAGCGCAGCTGGCCATCCAGCTCAATGACGCCAAGATTTGAATAAACCCCCAACTGGGTACGCAGGCTGCTGAAATAGCTCTTGCAAACTGAGCGTTCGCTGTCCAGCAGCTGCGGTGTATTGGCGATTGCCGTGAGTATCTGGCGCGCAGCGTCGGCAGATTTTTGCTGGTTCGCAGCGACCAGTGATGCAGAAAGTGCCAGATCCGTTCTGGCCTGGCTAACTGCTTCGTTGGTATTGAGTACAACCCCCACCAGTGACAGCGCGAACAGCGGCAAAATAGCCGTCAGCACCACGATGACCAGGCGTGTGCGTAGAGTTAATTCGCGCTTCATGATCGCAGCGCGTCAAAACGGGCAACATGCTGGGGCCAGACGCTGCACACATCACCTGAGCGTGATGGATTCATTCACATCCAGCCAATACGCCTGCAGCCAATTGAGTTTTTCCGTGAACTCGCCAAAATCAACCGGTTTGCGAACAAAACCGTTGGCACCCGCTTGATAGCAGGCCACCATGTCCGATTCCTCGCTGGATGAGGTCAACATGACCACCGGAATCAGCGAAGTCATCGGGTTGTTGCGTATGGAACGCAAAACGTCCAGCCCGGACAGCCGGGGCAGCTTCATGTCGAGCAACACAAAGGCAGGCTGCCTGTGGGTGTCACGGTCGGCATGAATGCCCTGACCGAAAAGATAATCCAGTGCTTGCGCACCATCTCGGGCCACGGCTATTTCTGCCGCCACGCCGTGCTCCCGCAGTGTCAATACGGTCAATTCCAGGTGATCGGGGTTGTCTTCTACGACGAGTATGAGTTTTTCTTGCATTTGGTTCTCTGAAGTGCGTGAGATGTGACCGGAGAATCTGATGAGGGTTAGATGATTGTCACTTTTATCATATTACAACTTGAAGCAATTATGTGAGTCATTTGCAAGCGTTGGTTGCGCACCATAGACCGGTGTCACTCAACCAGACCATTGCGCGACCCGACAACTTGCCTACCAGCGCGGCACACGCTGGTGTTTGAGTTGTCGGCGCAACTCGGCATAGTCTGGCACCACAGCGCGTACTGTGTCCCAGAATTGCGGGCTGTGGTCCATCACCTGCAGGTGGCTCAGCTCGTGCACTACCACGTAGTCGATCACCGACAGCTTGAAATGAACCAGCCGCCAGTTCAGGCGGATCGAGCCGTTGCTGCTGGCACTGCCCCAGCGCGTGCCCGCACTGGACAGACTGAGCTTGCGCCACTGCACGCGTACCGTGGGCGCAAAGTGGTCCAGACGCTCGGTAAAAATCTGCCTGGCCTGCCGCATCAGCCAGGCCTGTACGGCATCCTGAATCTGCGCTGCTGTGGCGCTGTGAGGCAGTGCGATATGCAGTGTCGGGTGCGCTGGCAGGGTTGCACCAGCAGCCAGCAGCGCGTCGGCCGGGTTGATTTTCAGCTCGGCACCGACACCGCTCACAGCGTGGCCCGGGTCCAGCACCACCGTTAGCTGGTCGCCTAAAAAAGGCACGCAACAGCCGTTTTTCCAGTCAATCCGGGCGGCCTCCAGCTGTTGATGCCGGTGACGGGTTTCCTGCAGTTTTTTTAAAATCCAGCCTGACTTTTCCTGTACCGCCTGGTCAATCTCGCGGAGTGGCACCCACTTCGGGGCGCTGACCGTCAGCCCATCCGCACCGACAGAAAAGCCGATGGTGCGGCGCTTGCCCCGCCGGAACGCATACGCCACCAACACGCCGCCCAGCAGGGTCTCGCGCGTGGCGTGCGGGTGGCGAAAGGTCACGGGGGCCCATGCCTCGGTCAGCGTCAGGGCGCCCGGCGAGGGGTCAGAGAAAACTGTTTTCGCTATGATTTCAATAGCAGTTTGCCCAAGTATTTCCTGCCCGAAAGCCTCTTTTTGATCTGAACCTGGTCG
>JBBRMH010000103.1:0-14489 GCA_038230935.1 Burkholderiales bacterium
GTTACCCGCATAGCTGTGGCTGTTTTTAGGGTACATGTAGGGCTGGCCCATGGTGTACTTGTAGGCCATGGACACCAGTGTCGGCATCTTGGCGATCAGGCGAATGGCTGCGATCTCGCGGTGCTCGGGATTGGTGATGTCGGTGCTGTCGTGATAGAACGCCGACAGTGCGCCGACCAGGCCGGTCATGATGGCCATCGGGTGTGCATCGCGGCGGAAACCGCGCAGGAAAAACTGCATTTGCTCGTTGACCATGGTGTGGTTGGTCACGCGGCTGACAAAGTCGGTTTTCTGATCGACGTTTGGCAGTTCGCCGTAAAGCAGCAAGTGGCAAGTCTCCAGGTAGTCGCAATTGGTTGCAAGCTGCTCAATCGGGTAGCCGCGGTACAGCAATTCGCCCTTGTCACCATCGATATAGGTGATGGCCGACTGGCAGGAGGCAGTTGACAAAAAGCCAGGGTCGTACGTGAACATCCCTGTTTGTGCGTACAACTTGCGAATGTCCACAACGTCAGGACCCAGATTGCCGTGGTACACAGGCATTTCAATGCTTGGGCTGCCATTGCTGAAGGACAAGGTGGCTTTATTGTCGGCTAACTTCATTTCATGCTTCTTTCTAGTCAAATCAAACGGGAATCACCGGGGAACAACTGGCTTCAGGTTTTACTGGGGCCTGAGCAAGTCTAGGACTTGAAGCGCCTCAAAAGTAGAGGCGTTAGCCTGAGAATCTGCTTCAGGCAAATCGCGCGGCTCCCTACGTTTTAGCAAAAGATCCAGCAAATCGTTGTCAGACAATTCCATTAAATCACTCAAGCCTTTAGCCTGGCTGACGGTCAATATGGCCTCGTGACGGGCAAAAAATTTTTCAATCAAAAGATCGTTTTCAAGCAAGCCGCGACGGCAGCGCCATCGGAGTTTGCTCAGTGAGCGTTCGTCAAGAAGTTCGTCTGGAAGGTTCATGTTCAGAAAGGAGATTTACACCAGCGAAAGCCACAAAAATCGTCTGTCCGCCATGACCCCAAGCCAGCAGGGGCCGTGGGACTGGCTCTGCCAGACCGCAGGCGCAGCGGCCCCCTCGGGGGGCAGGGAGTTACACGCAGTGAACGACCGTGGGGGCCATATCTACACAGTACGTAAAACCATCATCTCTTTGATTTTGCCGATGGCTTTGGTCGGATTCAGACCCTTGGGACACACATCCACACAGTTCATGATGGTGTGGCAACGGAACAAACGGTACGGGTCTTCCAGGTTGTCCAGGCGTTCGGCAGTGCCTTCGTCACGGCTGTCAGCGATAAAACGGTAGGCTTGCAGCAGACCCGCCGGGCCAACAAACTTGTCCGGGTTCCACCAGAAGCTCGGACAGGCAGTTGAGCAACTGGCGCACAAAATGCACTCGTACAGGCCATTGAGCTCATCGCGTTCTTCAGGGCTTTGCAAACGCTCTTTTTCAGGCGGTACGTTGTCATTGATCAGATACGGCTTGATCGAGTTGTACTGCTTGAAGAACTGCGTCATATCGACGATCAAATCGCGCACCACTGGCAAACCGGGCAGTGGTTTGAGCGTGATCACATCAGGCAGGGTGCGCATGTTGGTCAGGCAGGCCAGACCATTCTTGCCATTGATGTTCATGGCGTCAGAGCCGCAGACGCCTTCGCGGCAGGAACGCCTGAAGGTGATGCTCGGGTCTTGTGCCTTGAGCTTCATCAACGCGTCAAGCAGCATGCGCTCACTGCCGTCCAGCTCCACCTCGATGGTTTGCATATACGGTTTTGCATCCGCATCAGGGTCGTAGCGATAAATTTTGAAAGTGCGTTTTGCCATGGTATTTCCTGCCTTTTAAAAGGTGCGAACAGTAAGAGGGATGGACTCGACACTCAGGGGTTTCATTTGCACCGGCTTGTAAGTCAGCTGGTTGCCTTCGCTGTGCCACAGCGTGTGCTTGTGCCACTCGGTGTCATTGCGGCCATTGGGGTGCGCGGCTGTGTCGCCATAGTCGTCCACAGAATGTGCGCCGCGGCTTTCATGGCGGGCTGCGGCTGACACCATGGTGGCTTCAGCGGATTCGATCAGGTTTTCAACTTCCAGGGCTTCGATCCGGGCCGTGTTGAAGATCTTCGATTTGTCTTTCAGACCGATACGCTTGACCCGTTCGCGTAGCTCTGCAATGGCGGCCACACCTTCATCCATACTGGCCTGGGTGCGGAACACGCCCGCATACTTTTGCATGGTGGCGCGGATGTCATTGGCCACCGTTTGTGCGTATTCGCCATCAACAGCGTTGTCCAGGCGTGCAATACGTGTCAGTGTGGCATCGGCAGCATCTGCAGGCAGTGCCTTGTGCACGGTGGTTTTATTGAACTCAACAATGTGATTACCCGCCGCGCGGCCAAACACCAGCAGATCGAGCAATGAGTTGGTACCCAGGCGATTGGCACCATGCACACTGACGCAGGAGCACTCGCCCACGGCGTACAAACCGTTGACGACCTGGCTTTTGTTATCCGCATCCTGTGTCACAACCTGGCCGTGAATGTTGGTGGGAATACCGCCCATCTGGTAATGGATGGTGGGCACCACGGGAATCGGCTCTTTGGTGATATCGACATTGGCAAAGTTGTGGCCAATCTCGAACACCGACGGCAGGCGCTTCATGATGGTCTCGGCTCCGAGGTGCGTCATGTCTAGGTTGATGTAATCCTTGTTCGGGCCGCATCCCCGGCCTTCCTTGATTTCCTGGTCCATACAGCGCGAAACGTAATCGCGCGGGGCCAGGTCTTTGTAGGCCGGTGCGTAACGCTCCATGAAGCGCTCGCCATCGCTGTTGCGCAAAATGGCACCTTCACCGCGACAGCCTTCGGTCAGCAACACACCAGCACCGGCCACGCCGGTGGGGTGAAACTGCCAGAACTCCATGTCTTCCAGCGGAATGCCTGCGCGTGCCGCCATGCCCAGGCCATCGCCGGTGTTGATAAAAGCATTGGTTGAAGCGGCAAAAATCCGGCCTGCGCCGCCCGTGGCCAGCAGCGTGGTCTTGGCTTCAAAAATATGCACGTCGCCGCTTTCCATCTCGATGGCGGTCACACCCACCACGTCGCCATCGGCATCGCGAATCAGGTCCATGGCCAGCCATTCGACAAAAAAACTGGTTTTTTCTTTCACGTTTTGCTGGTACAGCGTGTGCAGCATGGCGTGGCCGGTGCGGTCAGCAGCGGCGCAGGCGCGCTGTACCGACTTTTCACCATAGTTGGCCGTGTGCCCGCCAAACGGGCGCTGGTAAATCGTGCCGTCCGGGTTGCGGTCAAACGGCATGCCCATGTGTTCCAGGTCATAAACGACCTTGGGTGCTTCGCGGCACATGTATTCAATTGCGTCCTGGTCACCGAGCCAGTCAGAGCCTTTGACGGTGTCGTAGAAATGGTAGTGCCAGTTGTCTTCGCTCATGTTGCCGAGCGATGCGCCAATACCGCCTTGTGCCGCCACCGTGTGTGAGCGGGTCGGGAACACTTTGGACAGCACGGCGACGTTCAGGCCAGCCCGGGCCAGCTGCAGCGAGGCGCGCATGCCGGAGCCACCGGCTCCTACGATGACAACGTCAAATTTACGCTTGGGGAGTTTGGAAGTTGCAGTCATGGTTGTTGAAATCTTCAGAAAATCAGTCGCAGCAAAATGGCTTTAAAATCTTTTTTATAGTCAGGCTATGTCACTTCTACTATGGGGCCATACTAAAGCCGCAACAAGACCTGAATCGTCCAGCCAGCACAGCCAACCAGCCAGGCCATGGTGAACACTTGCAGCCCAAGGCGCATGCCTACGGGTTTGATGTAGTCCATCCAGATGTCACGCATGCCCACCCATACGTGGTAGAGCAAAGCCACAACGATGACGAAAGTCAAAACCTTCATCCACTGCGACGAAAAAATGCTCGCCCAGCGGTCATAACCGACAGGCCCCTTGGTGAAAACAACTTGCGCCAGTACCACCAGCGTAAACAAAGCCATAAGTGCTGCAGTCACGCGCTGGGCCAGCCAGTCACGCAGACCGTAGTGTGCACCTACAACGATGCGTTTTGTTCCGTAATTTGCTGCCATATAAAATTCCTGATCAGTGGGCAATAAGGCCTGATATTTACCTGGCCAAAATCAATAAAAACCAAACAGTTTGGCCGCCAAAATAAGGGTGATACCAACACTGAGCACCAAAGTGGCCAAGGCGGATATTCTGCCAAATTCTTTAGTGACAGCTGAGTGGTGCGTGTCCGACCACAGGTGGCGCAGACCGGCTATGGAGTGGTGCAAAAAGGCCCAGATCAAAGCCAGTGCAGCCAGCTTCCAGAGAAAGCCGGGCAATCCCAGCATGCCGACATTGAAGGCGCTTTTGAACTTGGCAAAAGAAATCTCAGACGACACCGACGTGTCAAACATCCAGATGATGAAGGGCATCAACACAAACATGATGGCCCCGCTGACACGGTGAAGGATAGAGACAACGCCAGCCAGTGGCAGGCGATAAGTGGGCAGATTGGTGAAGGCGTTGATGTTGCGGAACTCGGGCCGCTTTTTTGCGGGGGTCGCTATTTCGGACATGCTGGGCTTTCTATGGAGCTGGTAATTGCGGTCTTTAAAGTTGTAAGCGCAGTTTGGTAACTGCGCGGTAACTTGCGGATTCTGGTAAACCCTCAAATTCTATTGCAATGCAACATCATTAGCGGCTTAGCGGTCATAAGGTTTGCGGTTTTTGTCATTTGGAGGGGCATTTTTGGGTTCTTGTGAACGTTGTATGCGCGGTTTTGGTGCGTGTTGTGCTTCAAACTTACCCGGGGTTTACAAGCTGTCCAGATCAGCCAGCATCTGGCCTGCCCGCTCACGGACTTCTGTGCGGAGCAGAGGTGTCATGCGCTGCAGGTTTTTGACCATCAGCGCGGTACGCGGGTTGCTGCCAAAGGTGGTCTCGTGCTGGTCCAGAAAATTCCAGTACAGCGTGGTCATGGGGCAAGCTTCTGCGCCAACCCGGGCCTCCGGGTCGTAGCGGCAGCCGCTGCAATAGTTGCTCATGCGTTTGATGTACGCGCCGCTGGCCACATAGGGCTTGGACGTGAATCGCCCGCCGTTGGCAAACAGCGCCATGCCAGCCGTGTTGGGCAGCTCGACCCATTCCACCGCATCGACATACACCGCCAGGTACCAGTCGCACAACTGCTGGGGGCTGATCTGCGCCGTGACGCCAAACATGCCGGTGACCATCAGGCGCTGGATATGGTGTGAGTAGCCGTTGGCCAGCGTCTGGCCAATTGACTGGCGCATGCAGTTCATGTGGGTGTCGCCGGTCCAGTACCACTTGGGCAGCGCGTTGGTGTGGCCGTAGTGGTTGGCAGTTTTGAGCCCGGGCATGTCCAGAAAATAGACACCACGCATGAACTCTCTCCAGCCCAGTATCTGGCGGATAAAGCCTTCCACGCTGGCCAGGTCCAGCCCGCGCGTGGTGCAGGCCTGCTCGGCTGCTAAAACCACTTCCAGCGGGTTCAGGAGCTTGAGGTTCAAGGCGCTTGACAGCAGTGAATGCCAGCCAAACTCAAGGTGGGTCCACATGGCGTCTTCATGCGGGCCAAACTGCGGCAGGCGGTTATCGATGAAGTCTTTTAACGCGACCAGCGCCTGTTCACGGGTTACAGGCCAGTTGAAATGGTCAAGCTGTCCGGGATGAGCGGCAAATTGTTCGTTGACGAGTTTGATCACGTCCTGGGTGATGGCGTCCGGCTTGTAGTCAACTGTTTTGGGTATATTTTGCGGCCCCGCCTTGCCAAAGCCTTTGCGGTTTTCGGCGTCAAAGTTCCATTGCCCGCCCACGGGCTGGTCGCCGTCCATTAGCACCTTGTACTGCTTGCGCATTTGCCGATAGAAAAACTCCATGCGCAGGCTGGTGGATGTACCCGCCCATTTTCGAAACTGCGGCAGGCTGCACAGGAAATGCTTGTCTTCACGCCACTCCAGCGTGATTTTTGAGTCTTTTTGGTCTTTTTGGTCATCAGCCCGCGTGTTATGTGTGCTGGCAGCTATCGAATTAATAGCAGAATCGATCTGTTGCCGAACCCTCTGGTCGCCAGGCTCAACGCCAATCACCCGCGTCGGCTGGTCGTGCACAACGGCGGCCAGCAGCCCGTCGCCCAGCGTTTTGTCGCCATGGGTGTCCAGCGCCCGGTAATGCACGGTCCACTGACGCTGCCGCAATTCGTCTGCAAAGTGGCGCATGCTTGACAAAAACAGCGTGGTACGGATTTTGTGAGACCAGACGTGGGTGGATTCTTCAAAGGCCTCGACCATCAGCACCACGTCCTGGGCCGGGTCAAACCCGTCAAAAGCGGACGATGCCTCGTCGAGCTGGTCTCCCAAAATCAGGACGAGGTGACGACAGGGTTCAGATTTCATCCTTGTCATTCTATTTATGAACTCGCAGGTTTTGCAGCGCAGGGGGCTATTTCCGCAAGTGCGAAGCGGTTGTTGGCATGGCTGCTTTGCTGGCTGTGTCTGCAGGGCCGGGTTTTTTGGACCGGCAGGCGTCTGAACAGTATTTGACATCAGCCCAGTTTTTGGCCCAGCTTTTGCGCCAGGTCATTTCGCGGCCACAAGTGACGCAGATTTTGCTGGGGAGCGACGATTTGTTGCCTTTAAAGCTCATGTGGCTGCTATCCCGTCAGTTGAGGGTGTTGTGATAGTGGTGCGTGTCGGTGCGGTAGTAGCCCCGGCGCAGCTCCATGGGCAGGTCCTGGTAGGTGTAGGCGATGCGCTCCACGCTGAGCAGTGGCGTGCCGTGCTCTACTTTCAATAGCAGCTCGCGCCCGTCGGTAGCGGGCTCGGCGCGTATTTTCTCTTCAGCCCGGACCATGCGCACATTGAATTCGGTTTCAAACAGCGCGTACATCGGCCCGTGGTAGCTGGCCAGGCGCTCGGCGGTCAGTCCCTTGAACGGTGCGGCAGGCAGCCAGATGTCTTCCAGAATGGTGGGCTCGCCTGCAAAGCTCAATACCCGGCGCGCCTGCAGCACCGAGTCCCCGCTGCGCAGCCCCAGAATACGTGCAATGTCGGCGCTGGCGCGCAAACGGCGGCAGTCAATGATCTCGCGCTGGGCCGGGCCTTCGCTGCCGGGCGTACCACTGTCAGGTACCAGCTTGAGAAAACGGAACTGGATGTTCTGCTCTGCATGCGTGGCGACAAATGTGCCCTTGCCCTGACGACGCACCACCAGGTGGCCAGAGGCCAGCTCGTCAATGGCCTTGCGAACGGTGCCCTGGCTGACGCGATAGCGTGCCGCCAGATCCATTTCGGACGGTATGGCCTCGCCGGGCTTCCACTCACCAGACTGCAGGCTTTGCAAAATCAGGCCCTTGATCTGCTGGTAGAGCGGGCTGAACGCGGGCGTGGCACTGGCCAGATCGTCTGGAGATGACGGGGCAGAAGGGGTTGGAATAGCGGCCATGGGTGCAGGGTTTGAATGGCTATAATCATATCTTATATAAGACATAAGACAAGTTGACCGGGTCTGGTTTTCAGGCGTAAAATCCTGCGCTGAAGCGGGCCGTACAGCCTGTCAGGCGCACAGCCCGACGGGTTGCACACAGCGCCTGTTCGATTGACTTGCCCTGTATTTTTTACCAACCCACCTGAAAGTTGCCCCCATGTCCAAAACCCCCGTCCGCGTTGCTGTTACTGGTGCAGCAGGCCAAATTGGTTACGCCTTGCTGTTTCGCATTGCCTCTGGCGAAATGCTGGGCAAAGACCAGCCGGTGGTTCTTCAGTTGCTTGAAGTCCCGGTTGAGGGCCCGCAAAAAGCCCTCAAGGGCGTGATGATGGAGCTCGACGACTGCGCCTTCCCGCTGCTGGTGAGTATGGAAGCCCACAGCGACCCGATGACGGCATTCAAGGACACCGACTACGCACTGCTGGTCGGTTCACGCCCGCGTGGCCCCGGCATGGAGCGTGCCGAGCTGCTGGCTGTGAACGGTGCGATTTTCACCGCGCAAGGCAAGGCCCTGAACGCTGTGGCCAGCCGCAACGTCAAGGTGCTGGTGGTCGGCAACCCGGCCAACACCAACGCCTACATCGCCATGAAGAGCGCACCCGACCTGCCACGCAAAAACTTCACCGCCATGCTTCGCCTGGACCACAACCGCGCTGCCAGCCAGATTGCTGCCAAAACCGGCAAGCCGGTCTCCAGCATTGAAAAGCTCACCGTCTGGGGCAACCATTCACCCACGATGTACGCTGACTACCGTTTTGCCACCATCAACGGTGAGAGCGTCGCGGCCATGATCAACGACCAGGACTGGAACGCCAACACCTTCCTGCCCACCGTCGGCAAGCGCGGCGCGGCGATCATCGAGGCCCGCGGCGTGTCGTCAGCGGCGTCGGCGGCCAACGCCGCCATTGACCACATGCGCGACTGGGCGCTGGGAACCCACGGCAAATGGGTCACCATGGGTATTCCATCCGATGGCCAGTACGGCATTCCCGCAGACACCATGTTCGGCTTCCCCGTGACCTGCGAAGGCGGCGAATACAAACTGGTTGAAGGCCTGGAGATTGATGCTTTCAGCCAGGAACGTATCAACAAGACGCTGGACGAGTTGCAGGGCGAAAAAGCCGGCGTGGCGCATTTGCTGTAATTTGTTGCCCATGGCCCACCCGCGCGACATCCTCCTCGGCGCTCAGGCTGCAACCGGTTTTTTGCCGGTGTGCGACCACTACAGCGGCGTGGAGGCGCGCATGCGCAAAAGCCTGCAACTGCAGGCCGAGATGTGCGAGGAGTTCGGTGCCTGCGTTTTTGACGTGACGCTGGACTGCGAGGACGGCGCACCCGTCGGTGGCGAGGCTGACCACGCCGCCATGGTGGTGGCGCTGGTCGCGCTTGCAGCCAGCAAAGCGCGTGTGGCGGTTCGCGTGCATGCGGTCGATCACCCGGCGTTTGAATCTGACATCGCCACCATCGCAGGCAGCGTGGGCGGGCAGCTCAGCCACATCATGGTGCCCAAGGTCGAGTCGATTCAAGACGTGGTCAAGGCCGAAAACGCCCTGATTGCTGCATCTGCGGCACACCTTCCCATGCATGTGCTGATCGAGTCGCCTGCAGCCGTGCATTGCGCATTCGAGATTGCGGCCCACCCGCGCGTGCAGTCCCTGAGCTTCGGTCTGATGGACTTTGTGTCGAGCCACGCTGGCGCCATACCTGCGCACGGCATGAGCAGTCAGGGCCAGTTCACGCACCCGCTGGTGCTGCGCGCCAAGATGGAAATCGCTTCAGCCTGCCACGCGCACGGCAAAGTGCCGTCGCACTGCGTGGTCACAGAATTCAATGACACCGCTGCCATGCTGGTTGCCGCCAGATACGCCGCCCAGCAGCTGGGCTACACCCGCATGTGGAGCATTCACCCGAGTCAGATACGGCCGATTCTGGAGGCTTTTTCGCCCTCCGAAGGCGAGATCGAAGACGCTACAAAAATAATAGCTGCTGCCGCACGCGCTGACTGGGCTCCCATCAGTTTTGACGGTAAATTGCATGACCGGGCCAGCTACCGGTATTTCTGGCAGGTGCTCCAGCGTGCGCACCAGACCGGCCGCGCCATGCCCCTTGAGGCGCAAACCTACTTTCAGGCTGTGGCCTGAGCTTGACAACCTTGACCGAGATTCGTATGAAAATGATTCAGATCACCACCCTGGCCGCTGCTTTGGTCGCCACCAGCTGCCTGCTCGCGCCTGCAGGCGCTATGGCTCAAACTGCATCAGCTGACAAGAAGACCGCTGCCAAACCAGCTGCCAAAAAGAAACCACCTGTGAGCGCGAGCCGCAAGGAAATCAAAAGCACCGCCAAAAATATGGCTGTTGCCATTGAAGCCGCAGATGCTGCATTGACCCCGGCAGAAATCAGCATTGCCGAGCGTGTGTATGTGGGCAAGCTGCCATGCGAGCTGGGTGCGGACGTGACCCTCACAGCGGACATGAAAAACCCTGGCTACTTTGACGTGCAGGGCAAAAACTTCAAATACCGCATGTTCCCCGTGCCCACCACGACGGGTGCGATTCGCCTGGAAGACCAAAAAGCGGGTGCGGTATGGCTGCAGCTGGCCAACAAATCCATGCTGATGAACCAGAAGCTGGGAACGCGCATGGCCGATGAATGCGCCAGCCCGGCCCAGGTCGCCGCTGCCGAGGCCATTAAACTGAACCCGCCCGCCAGCGTGCTGGATGCGCCCAAGCCTGTGGCTGTTGCTGCCCCAGCGCTTGCAATACCGGCTCCCGCCGCTGAATAGAGAGCCGCAAAAAACACTGTCATTGTAGAAGAGCGCTCTCTTTCTCTTTTACCCCTCTACCCATCACTTAAAAATACAGGAGAACCCAGCATGTCACTTGTTTCAGCCCCCCTTTTCTTGCAAACCTACCGCAGCCACGTTGCCGAGCGCGCAGTCATCGGTATTCCGCCCTTGCCGCTGTCTGCCCAGCAAACCGGTGAAGTCATTGAGCTTTTGAAAAACCCGCCGCAGGGCGAAGAGGCTTTTCTGGTCGACTTGATCACGCACCGCGTTCCAGCCGGTGTGGACGCAGCCGCCAAGGTCAAGGCCAGCTACCTCGCCGCTGTGGCCCATGGCAGCGAAAAATGCACGTTGCTGTCGCGCGAAAAAGCCACGCAATTGCTGGGAACCATGCTGGGCGGCTACAACATCAGCCCGATGATTGCCTTGCTTGACGACAGCGAAGAAAGCGTGGCCCTGCAAGCCGCTGCCGGCCTGAAAAACACGCTGCTGATGTTTGACCAGTTTCATGACGTGCAGGAAAAAGCCACCAAGGGCAATAAATACGCCAAGGCCGTGCTGCAAAGCTGGGCCGATGCCGAGTGGTTTACCAGCCGCCCTGAGGTGCCTGAGTCCATCACGCTGACCGTCTTCAAAGTCGCCGGTGAGATCAACACCGACGACCTGTCACCTGCGCCCGACGCGTGGAGCCGCCCGGACATCCCGCTGCATGCCATCGCCATGCACAAAAACGCCCGCCCTGGCGTGACGCCTGAAGAGGACGGCAAACGCGGCCCGGTCAAGTTCATTGAAGACCTCAAGGCCAAAGGCCATCTCGTCGCCTACGTGGGTGACGTGGTGGGGACGGGATCGTCCCGCAAGTCCGCCACCAACTCGGTGTTGTGGTGGACCGGCCAGGACATCCCCTACGTGCCCAACAAGCGCTTTGGCGGGGTCTGCCTGGGCTCAAAAATAGCTCCGATTTTCTACAACACCATGGAAGACTCCGGTGCATTGCCGATCGAGCTGGACGTGAGCCAGATGGCCATGGGCGACGTGATTGAGCTGCGTCCCTACGACGGCAAGGCGCTGAAAAACGGCGAGGTGATTGCCGAGTTCAAACTCAAAAGCGACGTGCTGTTTGACGAAGTGCGCGCCGGTGGCCGCATTCCCCTGATTGTGGGCCGTGGCCTGACTGCCAAGGCGCGCTTTGCGCTGGGCTTGCCAGTATCGACCCTGTTCCGCCTGCCGCAAGACCCGGCAGACAATGGCCGCGGTTTCACGCTGGCGCAAAAAATGGTGGGCCGTGCGGTCGGTTTGCCGGTGGTCAAGGGCGAGCAGCAAGGCGTTCGCCCCGGTACCTATTGCGAGCCCAAAATGACGTCAGTGGGCTCCCAGGACACCACGGGTCCCATGACCCGCGACGAACTCAAAGACCTGGCCTGCCTGGGTTTCAGCTCTGATCTGGTGATGCAATCGTTTTGCCACACAGCGGCTTACCCCAAGCCGGTTGACGTGAAGATGCACCATGAGCTGCCAGACTTCATCAGCACCCGTGGTGGTATTTCGCTGCGCCCCGGCGACGGCATCATCCACAGCTGGCTGAACCGCATGCTGCTGCCTGACACGGTGGGCACCGGCGGCGACAGCCACACGCGTTTCCCGATTGGCATCAGCTTTCCGGCAGGCTCTGGCCTGGTGGCGTTTGGTGCGGCTACTGGCGTGATGCCGCTGGACATGCCCGAGTCGGTGCTGGTGCGCTTCAAGGGTGAGATGCAGCCTGGCATCACGCTGCGTGATCTGGTCAATGCCATCCCGCTGTACGCGATCAAGGCCGGGCTGCTGACCGTGGCCAAGCAGGGCAAGATCAACGTGTTTTCGGGTCGTATTCTTGAAATCGAAGGCCTGCCTGACCTCAAGGTCGAGCAGGCGTTTGAACTCAGCGACGCGTCAGCCGAGCGCTCTGCCGGGGGTTGCACGGTGCACCTCAACAAAGAACCGATCATCGAGTACATCACCAGCAACATCACCATGCTCAAGTGGATGATTGCAACTGGTTACTCAGACGTGCGCACCATCCAGCGCCGCATCGCCACCATGCAAGCCTGGCTGGCGGACCCGCAATTGCTAAAAGGCGATCCAGATGCCGAATACGCCGCCGTCATCGAGATTGACCTGGCCGACATCCACGAGCCCATCGTGGCCTGCCCGAATGACCCGGACGACGTGAAAACGCTGAGCGATGTAAGCGGCGCAGTGATTGACGAAGTGTTCATCGGCAGTTGCATGACCAACATCGGCCACTTCCGTGCCGCCTCGAAACTGCTCGAAGGCAAGCGCGACATTCCGGTCAAACTCTGGATGGCACCGCCCACCAAGATGGATGCCAAGCAGCTCAGCGAAGAGGGCCACTACGGCGTGCTGGGCTCTGCCGGTGCGCGCATGGAAATGCCGGGCTGCAGCCTGTGCATGGGCAACCAGGCACAGGTCAAAGAAGGTGCGACGGTGTTTTCAACCTCCACGCGCAATTTCCCGAACCGCCTGGGTAAAAACTCCAACGTGTACCTGGGCTCAGCCGAACTGGCAGCGATTTGCTCCAAACTGGGCCGTATTCCCACCCAAACCGAGTACATGGCCGACATGGGCGTGCTGACCGCTGCCAGCAGTACGGTGTACCAGTACCTGAACTTTGACAAGGTCAAGGACTATACGGACATGGCGGATACCGTTCAAGACGGGGCCATGTAAGCCATTCATAACAACGCAGTGCAGCCAATGAGGCGCAGCGCCTGCTCAACGTTGCACTCAAAGACTGGCAGGCCGGCCGCCCTCAGTGGGCCGCTTGGGCAGAGAAGAATCTGCCAGCAGGTTTTGCAGTTTCTGGCTTGCCCGAGGAACACCAGGTACGCATGCGCACGACCCGTGGCCCGTGGCCTGGAGTGTTTGAACAAACAGCTCAAGCGCAGAACCCGTGTTGCCACTTTGCTTGCCAAAACGAAGCAACAACATACCGTATGGATGTGGAAATGCAATGACGTTGGCGGTCGTGCTCCGATAAACCAAAGGCCGCCGCATTAGACTTCCACCCATCTCCATCTCACCTGCTCCCACCATGCCCTCAACGCCTTACCTCTCCAACAGTGCCGCTTCAGAATCCCAGGCCTGGGAGGCGCTTAAAACGTTGGGTGATGCCGCGCTGGCGCAGGGTGGCCTGCAAGCGGTGCTGCAGATGTTTGTGGGCACGCTGACCGGGGCCGAAGAAGTGGCTCGCGTCAGCGAACAGGCGGGCCATCCTGAGCGCATGACCCCCGAGGTGGTTGCACAGTGGCTGACCACCGACTACGTTCCCGGCATGCACCAGGCGCTGGCGCAGGGTGCCGCAGGCGAGGGCGCCCAGCCATGACCACCCGCTACACGTTGCCCCCATCCACCGTTCAAGACTACCCACACCAGGGCGCAGTGGTGCTGCGCGGCGTGCTCTCGCCCGATGAAGTGGCTACGCTGGCGCGCGGCATAGAGCACAACCTGGCGCACCTGAGCCCGCTAGCACTGGTGGCCAGCCAGCCGGATGACCCGGGCAAGTTTGTTGAAGATTTTTGCACTTGGCAAGACAACCCGGACTATGCCGCTGTGATGCAGCACAGTGCCTTGCCCCATGTAGCCGCGCAGTTGATGCAAAGCAGCACGGTGCGCATCTACCACGACCACCTGCTGGTCAAAGAAGCCGGCACGCGCCAGCCCACACCCTGGCACCAGGACCAGCCTTACTACAACGTGAGTGGCCGGCAAAACGTGAGCTTCTGGATTCCGGTGGACCCGGTGCCGCAGGAAAGCACGCTGCGCTTTGTGGCTGGCTCGCACGCGGGCACCTGGTACATGCCGCGCACCTTCCGCGACCAGCAGGCCCGGTGGTTCCCTGAAGGCACGCTGGCCGATCTGCCGCAGATTGACGCGCACCCAGCCCAGTTTGAACAGCTGGGCTGGGCGCTGCAGCCTGGGGATGCCGTGGCCTTTCACATGCTGAGCCTGCACGCCAGCAGCGGCGTGGGGCCGGGCACGCGGCGGCGCGTGTTCTCGGCCCGCTACCTGGGTGACGATGCGCGCCACGCGGTGCGCAGCTGGCGCACCTCGCCACCGTTTGCGGGCCTGGCGGGCCGGCTGGCGGATGGCGCGGTCATGGATGACGTTTTGTTTCCGCTGGTTGCTA